>NZ_JAEIMH010000123.1:0-19786 GCF_016464295.1 Streptomyces sp. N35
CGCGAGCTCGGCGAGCCAGACGCCGTCGCGGAAGCCGAGCCCGTCGGCGGCCTCCTGCGAGAGCCGGGTCTTTCCGGCGCCGCCGGGACCGAGCAGGGTGACGAGCCGGGCTCCGGCGAGGTCACCGCGGATCGCCTCGAGCTCGGGCTCGCGGCCGACGAAGGAGGTGAGGCGGGCCCGGAGGTTGCCCTTGCGGGGTGGGGTGGGGGGCTGGAGGGCCGAGCCGGCCGGGGACTCGGCCGCAGGGTGGGTGAGCGGCTGTGTGGCTGGGGCGGGGGGCCGGTCAGTGGCTGAGCCACCGGGCCAGTCGGTGGCCGAACCACCGGGCCGGTCAGTGGCTGAGCCACCAGACCAGTGGGTGGCCGGCCCACGGGGATGGCTGGTGGCCGAACCACCAGGCCGGTGAGTGGCTGAGCCACCAGACCAATCGGTGGCCGAACCACCAGGCCGGTCAGTGGCTGAGCCACCAGACCACTCCGACAGCCTGCCCCCGGGCCCCCCGGGCCCCCCGCCCCCAGGCCTCGGCGCCAGCAACTCCGCATGCAGCGCCCGCAGTTCAGGCCCGGGATCCGCGCCGAGCTGATCGGCAAGCCGCTCCCGTACGTCCTCATAGACGGCCAGCGCCTCGGCCGCCCGCCCCGCGTCGCGCAGCGCCCGCAGCCGCAGGGCCTGGAGCGGTTCGTCCAGCAGGTGGGCCTCGGCAAGGGCGGCCAGCTCCGGCAGGAGTTGCTCGGCGCGCCCGAGCGCGAGCGCCGCCGTGAAGCGTCCGCGGCGCGCCTCCAGGCGTCTGGCCTCCCAGCGGGGCGCCTCGCTGTCCCGGTCCGGCAGATCCGCCAGCGCCGGGCCACGCCACAGGGCCAGGCCCTCGTCGAACAGGGCAAGCGCCTTGACCGGATCACCGTCGGCCAGGGCATTGGCCCCCTCGGAGGCCAGCCGCTCGAAGCGGTACGCGTCCACGTCTTCGTGCTCGACGGTCAACCGGTAGCCGCCCGGGCCGAGTTCGACCGCGTCCGCACCCAGGTTCCGCCGCAGCCGGCCGACCAGCGCCTGCAGCGCACCGGCGGCGTCGGCGGGCGGCTCCCCTCCCCCTACCTCGTCCACGAGGCGCCCGACGGGGGCGGGACGGCCGGGCGTGGGCGCGGGCACCGCGGGGAGGGCCCGCCGCCGGGCGCCGCCCAGGGTCACGGCGGTGCCGTCGGGACGATGGGCCTGGGTGGTGCCGAGGACGGAATAGCGCACGTGAGCCATTGTCCCTCGTAAGGCGTGGGACCCCGCGCCGCCCTTGTCCGTCCCTTGGCCAACGCTTGCCCCGCCCTTGTGCCGGGCCCGTACGGCAGGAACCCCGCACGCCTACGATCCGTTGCACTGACGTCACCGATAGCGTCGTACCGTACGCATCAGCCGACTGGCAGGAGCCCGGCCCATGACCACCGCCATCCGGCGCAGCGACCGGCGGATCAGTCCCGTCTTCCTCGGCATCGTGGCCGTGACGGCCGCGGGCGGCTGGGCGGCGTGGACGGGGTTCGCGGACAATCCCGGCGTCGCCGTCTTCGTGTTCGTCACCGGGGCGTGGATCGTCTCGCTGTGCCTGCACGAGTACGCGCACGCGCGGACCGCGCTGCACAGCGGCGATATCTCGATCGGCGCCAAGGGCTACCTCACGCTCAACCCGTTGAAATACACCCATGCCCTCCTGAGCATCGTCCTGCCGGTGCTCTTCGTGATCATGGGTGGGCTGGGGCTTCCCGGCGGTGCGGTGTTCATCGAGCGCGGACGGATCCAGGGGCGCTGGAAGCACAGCCTGATCTCGGCCGCGGGACCCCTCACCAACGTGCTGTTCGCGATCGTGTGCACAGCGCCGTTCTGGCTGGACGCGCTGGACGGAGTGCCGCTCGTCTTCCGGTACGCGCTGGCGTTCCTCGCGCTGCTCCAGGTGACGGCCGCGCTCCTGAACTTCCTGCCGGTCCCCGGGCTCGACGGCTACGGGGTGATCGAGCCGTGGCTCTCGTACAAGATCCGGCGCCAGGTGGAGCCCTTCGCACCGTTCGGGCTGCTCGCCGTGTTCGGTGTGCTGTGGATCCCGGAGGTCAACGTGGCCTTCTTCGACCTGATCGACTCGCTGCTCGGGGTGCTCGGGATCGAGGAGTTCGAGTCGTACTGCGGGCAGAACCTGTACCGCTTCTGGGCCGAGGAGAACCCCGGGTGCCAGATCGGCGGTTAGCGCCCTCGGCCGGTGACGAGTCCGTCCTCAGCCGGTGAGAGGCCCGCGCTCAGCCGGCGACGGGCCCGCGCCGCACCTGCCCCTTCTTGAAGTAGTACCAGGTCATGTTCGAGGACAGACCGGCGATCAGCACCCAGACGATCCCGAGCAGGCTGCCCTGCCAGAAGGAGACGACGGCCGCGGCCACGGCGAGGACGCAGACGATCAGCGCGTACAGAGCGAGGCGGGGCATGGGGACGGCTCCTGTCGGGTGTCGCATTCGGTGCTACGCCGACCAGTGTCCCCCATGCCCCGCCTCTTTCCGTACGGGCGTCCCGGCAGCGGCCCGGGCGGGGCTCAGACGTCCGTGACGCGCAGTCCGGCGTGGGCCTTGTAGCGACGGTTCACCGAGATCAGGTTCGCCACGAGCGCCTCGACCTGGTGGGCGTTGCGCAGCCGCCCGGCGAAGACCCCGCGCATGCCGGGGATGCGGCCGGCCAGGGCCTGCACGATGTCCGTGTCGGCGCGCACCTCGCCGAGCACCATCACATCGGTGTCGATCTCCTCGACCGACTCGTCCTGGAGCAGGACCGCCGAGAGGTGGTGGAAGGCGGCCGTGACCCGCGAGTCCGGCAGCAGGGCGGCGGCCTGCTCGGCGGCGCTGCCCTCCTCGACCTTCAGTGCGTACGCGCCCTTCTTGTCGAAGCCGAGCGGGTTGACGCAGTCCACGACGAGCTTGCCCGCGAGGTCCTCGCGCAGCGCCTCGAGGGTCTTGGCGTGGCCCTCCCACGGCACGGCGACGATCACGATGTCGCTGCGCCGGGCGCACTCGGCGTTGTCGGCGCCCTCGATGCCGAGACCGAGTTCGTCGGCGGCGGTCTGCGCGCGGTCCGCGGCGCGCGAGCCGATGATCACCTTCTGTCCGGCGCGGGCGAGCCGGTAGGCCAGACCGCGGCCCTGGTCCCCGGTGCCGCCGAGCACACCGACGACGAGGCCGGATACGTCGGGCAGCGCTCGGGGGTCCCTGGCGGGGGCCTGGGCGGGGGCCTGCGCGGGCGCTGCCGCAGGGGCATCATTCGTAGTCATGGCGCTGACGATACTTGCTGGTAACGGCCTGTTGAGTTCCGCCCGTACGTGCTATCTCTTCGGCCCGTATGTGCTACCTCTCCGGCCGGTACGTGCCACCGCCGCGGCCGCGTCAGGGCAGGACGCGGGAGAGCGGTATCCGCCGGAAGGTGATCGTCTCGTACGCGCCGAAGTCCCCGGTCTCGTAGAGGAGACCGAGGGTGTCCGCGTCGATCCGTACGAGATCGGAGTACGCGGCGGGGACCCCGCTCACGGTGTGCACGGGCCGCCAGGTGGAGCCGTTGTCGGTGCTGGCGCGGATCGTCATCAGGGCGCGGTGGCCGGGGTCGGCGGGACCCGAGTAGAGCAGCGGGCCGTCGTCGAGCTGGAGTACCGAGCCCTCGACGACGGGGCCGGTGAGGCAGGTCTGCGGCCGGAAGGCCTTGACCAGGGTCTCGCCGCCGTCCTTGGACCAGGCCTCGGCGCGGTTGCCGGGTGCGGGCGAGTCGTTGCGGGTGTTGAAGTAGACGCGTCCGTCGGGGAGTTGGGCGGCGGTGGTCTCGTTCACGTTGATCAGGCCGATCGTGCCTTCTTCGTGCCCGTCGACGTATCCGATCCGCCAGCTCTGTCCCCGGTCGTCGCTCAGCAGACAGTGCCCGCCGTTGTAGTGCCCTTCGGTGCCGTCGTCGCCGGAGCCGGCCGCGGGCGGCAGCGAGTGGTTCGCGGGGACGACGATCCGGCCGGAGGCCAGCTGGATCGCGTGGCCGGGCGTGGTCGCGTACCAGCGCCAACTCGCCCTCTTGGTCTGCGCGGTGATCTCCCGGGGGCTCGACCAGGTGAGCCCGTCGTCGTCGCTGTGCATCACGTACACGCGGCGCCCCTCGGCGGCCGGGACCTGGCCGCGGCGGATCCGCGCCTCGGTCGCGCCGCCCGCGTTGCGGACGTGGACGAGCAGGACGCGGCCGTCGGCGAGGACGACGGGGGCCGGGTTGCCCGCGAGGTGGTCGGCGTTGCGGGCGACGACGGCGAGCGGGCTCCAGGCGCGGCCGCCGTCGGTGGAGCGCTTGAGGACGATATCGATGTTGCCGGCGTCGGACGCGGAGGCGACCCGGCCCTCGCAGAAGGCGAGCAGCGTGCCCGCCCGGCTGCTCACCACGGCGGGGATACGGAAACTGGCGTAGCCCTCGCGGCCGCCGCGGAACGGAACGGACACCTCGCTCGCCATCAGGCCCCCTGGTCTGTACGTCCGGGCCGCCGACGCTCTCAAGGCGAGCGGAACGAAGGGTGAACGGCCGGAAACCGTACGGGTGTTGGCGGTACGCGGCCGGATGCCCGCACGGGGTCCGTACGAGCGTTGGCCGTACACGGTCAGTTGCACGCACGAGTTCCGCACGCCCGTACGACCCTACGGCACCCGCCATCGACCGCTCGGGAGACAGTTGCGCCGAACCCGCCTGCACCCGACCCCACTTGGGGCAGTATGCGAACCATGGACGCCGTCAGGGTCGCGCTGCTGCGCGAAGTGCTCGCCGGTACGCAGTGGCCGTCCGCCACGCGCCGTTTCGCCGCCTCCCTGCGCGGCTCGGTGGTCCCGCACGGCGGCGGGCTGCTCCTGGTCGGCACCGAGGAGTACGAGCCGTGGCATCTGGCGGCGCACCTCGTGGACGAGGCGGCCTGGTCGGGCACACCGGAGCTGACACCGACGCTCGTACGGCATCAGGTGCGCGCATCGGATCCCGCGCATCTGTCGGTGGGTCTGGGGCGTATCGAGGCGGCCCGCAGCGGCGAGACGCTCCTGGTGGTGGCCCCGGACACACCCGGCGAGGGACTGCTCTCGCGGGTGCATGACGCGCGACGGGCGGGGGCCACGGTCCTGGCGCTCGACACGGGCGGGGACGAAATGCCGTCGCTGGCCCACGAGTTGCTGAGCGTGCCGCCCTCGCGCGAGCTGAACCTGGACACGGTCCAGCATCTGGTCAGCGCGGCCGCGGGCGAGAACTGCCTGCCTTCCGCCGCCCCCAGCCTGCGCTCGGGCCGCCGGCTGCGCGACCGGCTCTCCCGCCTGGCCGACCAGCTGACGGCGCCGCCTCCCGCTCGCTGGTGAACGCGGACGGGCGGGGCGCCGCAAGCACCCCGCCCGTCCCGTCACTCAGGCGCTGAGCGGGAACTCCTCGCCAAGCGCACGGAACACCCCGGTGTTCAGCGCGAAGGCCCGCTTGCACTCGTCGATCACGCGCTGCTTCTCCAGATCGTCCACCGCGAGGCCGTCGAGCAGCTCGCGGTAGCCGCGCTTGAACGCCGCCGGGTTGGAGATCTCCTCGAAGACGTAGAACCGCACGCCGTCGCCCTTGCGGCTGAAGCCCCAGGTCTTCTCGGCCTTGTCGCGGATGACCTGGCCGCCGGACAGGTCGCCGAGGTAGCGCGTGTAGTGGTGCGCCACATAGCCCGCGGGCCAGCTGCGCGCGCACTCGGCGACGCGCTCTGCGTACACGGCCGTGGCCGGCAGCGGGGCGAGGGTCTCGCGCCAGCCGTCACCGCCGTGCAGATGCGTGAGGTCGCGCTCGAGGGCGGCCGTGCGCATCAGCTCGGGCTGTATGAACGGGCCCGCCACCGGGTCGCCGGCGAGGGCCGGTGCCGCGTCCTCCAGCGCCCGGTACACGAACCACAGCTGCTCGGTGTAGCGCGTGTACGCGTCCACACCCAGCCGCCCACCGAGCAGGTCGCTCATGAACGTCGAGGTCTCGGCCTCGGTGTGCTGCTCGTGCGACGCGGTGCGGATGACCGTCGAGAAGGGCGTGACGGATGTGTCCACAGGGACCTCCGGATCCGAAGAAGCGGGAAACTAAGCTTGATCCTGCTACTTAGGCTTGCCTAAGTCAATGGGTTCCCGACGGCCTGTCGGGAAAGTTTCCGGACTGGCTGTCGGTAAAACCTCCCGGACGCATGAAGAACCCTTCCGGGCACCCTCCCGGGCAACGCGAAGGGCCCGCCGAGAACGACGGGCCCAGCGGGTGCGGTGGAGCTCAGGGAAGGGTCAGGATCTCCGCTCCCGTGTCCGTCACCACCAGTGTGTGCTCGAACTGCGCGGTGCGCTTCCTGTCCTTGGTGACGACCGTCCAGCCGTCGTCCCACATGTCGTACTCATGCGTTCCCAGCGTGAGCATCGGCTCGATCGTGAAGGTCATCCCCGGCTGGATCACCGTAGTGGCATGCGGGGAGTCGTAGTGCGGGATGATCAGGCCGCTGTGGAACGAGGAATTGATCCCGTGGCCGGTGAAGTCGCGCACGACCCCGTAACCGAACCTCTTCGCGTACGACTCGATGACCCGGCCGATGATGTTGATCTGGCGGCCCGGCTTCACGGCCTTGATGGCGCGGTTGAGGGATTCGCGGGTGCGCTCGACGAGCAGCTTCGACTCCTCGTCGACGTCGCCCACGAGGTAGGTGGCGTTGTTGTCGCCGTGCACGCCGCCGATGTACGCGGTGACGTCCAGGTTGATGATGTCGCCGTCGCCCAGGACCGTGGAGTCCGGGATGCCGTGGCAGATGACCTCGTTGACGCTCGTGCACAGCGACTTCGGGAAGCCGCGGTAGCCGAGCGTCGACGGGTAGGCGCCGTGGTCGAGCATGAACTCGTGGGCGATCCGGTCGAGTTCGTCGGTGGTGACGCCGGGTGCGATGTGCTTGGCGGCCGCCTCCATCGCCTGCGCGGCGATCCGACCCGCGATCCGCATCGCCTCGATGGTCTCGGGGGTCTGCACCTCCGGCCCGGTGTACGGGGTCGGCGCCGGCTTGCCCACGTATTCGGGGCGCCGGATATTGCCGGGCACGGAGCGGATGGGAGAGAGCTCCCCTGGTACGAGCAGCGACGGGACAGACATGTCAGTGAGTGTAACGAGCGCACATCGGGCACGATGGCGGCGTGGGAGCGCATCAGCCGCTCGCGGGAAGGGAGCCGGGGATGGCCCTGTTCAAGAAGCGCACGGTCGGCAAGCCGGGCGAGTGGTACTACTGCCTGGAACACAAGAAGGTCGAGGAAGGGCCCGAGTGCCCGGGCAAGGACCGCTTCGGCCCGTACGCCTCACGGGAAGAGGCCGCGCACGCGATGCAGACGGCCCAGGAGCGGAACCTGGAGTGGGAGACGGACCCCAAGTGGCATGACCGCGAAGGGGACGACAGAAGCTGAGCCACGGGGCCCCAGCCAGCGCGGATGTGACACGCACCCCCCGCAGCCGGAAGTGACACGCACCCCCCACCGCCCCGCAGCCGCGCAACGACGGAAGGGGACGGGGAGGGGTGCCTGTCATACGGGCACCCCCGACGTCGGCGGCCCCCTTCGCGGGAACGGCGCCATTGCCCGTATGACAGGTACCCCGGACCGGCACCGACCCCACGACGAACCAGCACGGCGAGCGGGGGCATGGGGGCAAGGCCCCCAGAAAGGGGGCCGGGGGGCAAAGCCCCCAGCGGGGGCCCGGGGGGAGAGGCCCCCCGGCCTCAGCCGACCTCAGCCGACCTCAGCCGGCCTCGACCGCCGCCTCCACTTCCTCCCGCGCCGCCTTGCGCCGCTGCGCGTCCGGATCCGTGTCCGCGTCGTACGAGACGAGCTTCGGCAGCGCGGCCGTGAGCAGCGCGACCGCGCCGACACAGACCGCGCCACCGGACCAGATCGCCGTCCGTGTCCCCGTCCAGCCGGCCATCGCGCCCGCCCTGACCTGCCCGAGCTGCGGGCCCACGCTGTACGAGAGCACCTCGATACCGGCGAGGCGGCCGCGCAGCTCGTCGGGAATGGTCTGGTTCCAGATCGTGGAGCGCCCCAGGCCGCTGAGCATGTCGCCCGCACCGGCCAGGGCCAGAAAGACCAGCACCAGCCACACGTTCCCGAACCAGCCCGCCGCCGTGATCGCCAGGCCCCAGCTCGCCGCGCCGAAGACGACGAGCAGACCGTGCCGGCGCACCCGGGTGGTCCAGCCACTCGTCAGGCTCAGCGCGAGCGAGCCGATCGAGCCCGCCGCGTACATCAGGCCGAGCGACCATTCGGCGTCGAGGTCGTCCGCGAGGAACGGGAAGATCGTGTTGGGGAACGCGAAGATCATCGCGGCCAGATCGATGGCGTACGTGCCGAGCAGCACCGGCCGCGACCAGGCGTAACGCGCACCCTCGGCGATCCCGCGCAGCGAGGGCTTCTCGGCGTCGTGCGAGGGCGGGGCGGGCGTGAGCCGCAGACAGAGCACCACCGAGGCGGTGAAGCCGACGATCGTCACGGCGTACGCGGTGGCGTGCCCGGCGTACGCGACGACGAGGCCGGCGAGCGCGGGTCCCGCGATGGCGCCGATCTGCCAGCGCAGCGCGTTGAGCGCGGCGGCGGCGGTGAGCTGGTCGTGCGGGACGATCCGCGCGAGCAGGGAGTCGAGCGCGGGGCGCTGGAGTCCGGCGAGCGCGGAGACACCGGCGGCCACCAGGTAGAGCGGCCACAGCAGCGGGTTCGGCAGCAGCGCGTTGACAAGGAGGATGACCGCGAGCACTCCGAGTCCGGCCTCGGTGAGCAGGATGACCTTGCGCCGGTCGACGGCGTCGGCGAGCGCCCCTCCGTACAGCCCGAACACGATCAGCGGGATCAGCTCCACCGCGCCCATCGCGCCCACGGCGAGCGGGGATTCGGTGAGGTCCTTGATCTGCAGCGGCAGGGCGATCATCGCCATGAAGCTGCCGAAGTACGTCACCAGGCCCTGCGTCCACAGGAGCCGGAAGTCACGGCTGCTGCGCCAGGGAGAGAGATCGGGAAGTATCGCCGCGAAACGGGAGCGGGCAGGCTGGTCGGTCACGAGAGGCCATGTTCCGTGGGATGGGCGAGCGGGAGCAAACGATTTCCGGGCAGGCCCCGGCGGTCGGGCGCCCGGCGTGGGCGAGTTGCCCCCTAAGGTCACTCGCCCACGGTCACTCCCCCACGGTTACTCGCCCACCGCGCTCGTGATCCCCATGATCCGGCTCGACAGCACGACCCCTGGCTTCGCCGCGTTCTTCGCCGGTACCTGAGCCGCCAGGTTCGAGACCCGCTCCAGCGTGATGGACTGCTTCACCTGGCCGGTGAGCAGCGCCTCCACGTCCTTCGGCACGGTGATCTTCAAGCCCTCGGAGGCCGTCTGCTTCTCGAAGTGCCGCGTGGCGAAGAAGACGAACGCTCCGCCGTCCTTCGTGCGCAGCCCGAGCGGCGCGAAGTCCCCGGCCTGTTCCGGCTGGTCGACCCACTGGCGGGACCAGCCGGGGCTGGACTCGCGCGCCTCGCGGTCCGCGCGCCAGCCGCTGGTGTGCGGTCCGTCGGCGAACTCCTTGCCGCCGTCCTGCAGATACGTGGCGTACGCGGCGGGCAGCCGGCCGGGCGCCACGGCGAGCTCGTTCGTGCCGGCGTCCGCCACAGTGGCGAAGCCGTCCTTGTCGGTCTTGAACTGCGGTACCTCGCCGGGCGTGAGGATGTTGAGGTACGCGACCTGCCACGGGTCGTCGACGGCGTGCTTGACGAAGACCAGGAACCAGTGGGTGTCCTTGGCGGGATCGTCGTCCACGTCCCGGTTGCTGTCGGTGTCGGCGACGAAGAAGCGCGGCCAGCCCGCCTTCTTGGGGATGGCGAACTCGGCGTCGGTGAGTTCGAGCGCCGCGTGCTTCGGGTTCCCGTCCGGCGCGTTCTTCGCCTTCGCCTTCAGACCGGCCTGGTTGATCGCGCCGAGCGCGCCCGTGACGTGCTTCTGGGAGAGCGCGGGGTCGTAGGCCTTGTCGGCCTTGTTGTACGCGGCCGTGAACCCCTCAAGGGCCTGTGCCGCCTCGGACTTCGTCGCCGCCGGGACGATCTCCCGCTCCCCGTGCACCGTCACGCATCCGCTCGCGGTCAGGGCCAGGACCGCCATCGCTGCCCCCGCCGCTGCCGGCCGACTCACCCTGCTCATGGCTCGCCTTCTGCTCCTTGCGCCCCAGTGCTGACGCAGGGAACCCTACCGGGGCCAGGAACAGCACCAGGGTGGGGATCAGATACAGCGCCCACACCGTGACCTGGAGCACGGTCGGGTCGGGCTGGAAGTTGAAGATGCCCTTGAGCAGCGTGGCGTGCCAGGTGTCCGGCGGATAGCTGTCGCTGATGTCGAAGGCCTTGTCGCCGAGGCCGCCGACGAACCGTGCCTCCTGCAGATCGTGCATCCCGTACGCGAGCACGCCCGCCGCCACGACGACCAGCATGCCGCCGGTCCACTGGAAGAACTTCGACAGGTTGATGCGCAGGGCTCCGCGGTAGAAGAGCCAGCCCATGACCACTGCGGTGAGCAGGCCGAGCAGACAGCCCGCGAGCGGCCGCCAGCCGTCGTCGGCGGCGTCCACGGAACGCCATACGAACAGCGAGGTCTCGATGCCCTCACGGCCGACAGCGAGGAACGCCGTCGCCACCAGGGCGCCGGTGCCCAGGCTGAGCGCCGCGTCCAGCTTGCCGTGCAGTTCGGCCTTGAGGTGGCGGGCGGTGCGCCGCATCCAGAAGACCATCCACGTCACGAGTCCCACCGCGACGATGGAGAGACTCCCGCCGATCAGCTCCTGGGCCTCGAAGGTGAGTTCCTGCGTACCGAACTGCAGGCCCGCGCCGAACGCGAGGCTCACCGTCACGGCGATGCCGACACCGATCCAGATCGCGGGCAGTGCCTTGCGGTTGTCCGTCTTGACCAGGTACGCGACCAGGATGCAGACGACAAGCGAGGCCTCCAGGCCTTCGCGCAGGCCTATCAGGTAGTTGGCGAACATGGCTCACGCCCCTTCGGAGAACAGGGCCTTGCCCCACCAGTCGGAGTCCGACCGCACCCCGGGCGGCACGGCGAAGACGGCCGAACCGACGTGCTGGATGTACTCGTTGAGCACGTCACTGCGGGCAAGGTTCAGCTGTACGGGGATGAAGGAGTCCCGTACGTCCCGCTGGTAGGCGAGGAAGAACAGGCCCGCGTCGAGGCGGCCGAGACCGTCCGTGCCGTCGGTGAACGAGTAGCCGCGGCGCAGCATCATCGCCCCGCCGTTGGTGTCCGGGTGCGCGAGCCGTACGTGCGCGACCTCGGGCATCGCCTTGAGGTTCGGCTCGTCGTGCTCGCGCTTCTTGCCGTACGGGGCGCCTTCGCCCTTGGTGCGGCCGAAGATGTCCTCCTGCTCCTTGAGCGAAGTGCGGTCCCAGGTCTCGATGTTCATCCGGATCCGCCGCGCCACGAGGTACGAGCCCCCGGACATCCAGTCCGGGCCCTCCTTCTCGGACACCCACACATGCTTGGCCAGGTTGGCGGTGTCGGTGCCCGCGATGTTCCGGGTGCCGTCCTTGAAGCCCATCATGTTGCGCGGGGTCTGGGCGTCGGGCGTGGTCGACGAGGTCTTGCCGAAGCCGAGCTGCGACCAGCGGATGGCGACCTTGCCGAAGCCGATCCGGGCGAGGTTGCGGATCGCGTGCACCGCGACCTGCGGGTCGTCGGCGCAGGCCTGGACGCACAGGTCGCCGCCGCTGCGGGCCGGGTCCAGATTGTCCCCGGGGAACTTCGGCAGGTCCACAAGCGCCTTGGGGCGCCTGCCTTCCAGGCCGAAGCGTCCGTCGAAGAGCGAGGGCCCGAAGCCGACGGTGAGGGTGAGCCGTGGCGGCTTGAGGCCGGGCGCCTCACCGGTGTCGTCCGGGGGCGGCTCGGCGCTGCCGCCGTACGCGCCCCGGCCGACCGGGTGCCCCTGCGTCATCAGCGCGGCGGCCTCGGTCCACTCCTTGAGGAGCTCGATCAACTCCGCGCGGTCCTCGGTCTTCACGTCGAAGGCCGCGAAGTGCAGCCGGTCCTGTACGGCGGTCGCGATGCCCGCCTGATGCGTGCCGTGGAACGGCACGGCCGCGCCGGACTCGGCTACGGGCGTGGTCTCGTCACCGTCGTCGCCGAGCGCGGCGACCGCGCCACCGGCCGCGGCGGCACCGAGCGCGAGCCCCGCGCCGCCCCAGCCGAGCACGGAACGCCTCGACGGCACTTCCGCCTTGTCACCCATGGCGTACCCCCTACTTCACCACTGCCGCGGCCAGCTTCGACAGCGGCTCGGCGAGCGCGTTCACCCCGTCGGAGAGCTCCTTGCGCTCGTCCTTGCCGACCTTGTCGTAGGACGTGAACTCGTAGGAGTTCTTGTCCTCGCGGTACTTGTCGAGCAGCGTGTTGAGGGCGGCGAACTGCTTGTCGAGCTCCTTGACGAGCTCCGGGTCGTTCTTCTCGGCGACCGGCTTGAGCAGGTTGTACGACTCCTCGGCGCCCTCGACGTTCGCCTTGAAGTCGACGAGGTCGGTGTGCGAGTAGCGCTCCTCCTCGCCGGTGACCTTGCCGGTGGCGACCTCGTCGAGGAGCTCCTTGGCGCCGTTGGCCATCGAAGTGGGCGTGATCTCGGCCTCGTTGACCTTGTCCTGCCAGGCCTCGAGGTCCTTGATCAGAAGGTCGGCGAGCTCCTTGTCGCGGTCCGTGATCTTCTTGTCCTGCCACAGCGAACGCTCCAGGCGGTGCCAGCCGGTCCAGTCCTTCTCCAGGTCCTGGCCCTCCTCGAGACCGTCCTCGCGCAGGTCGACCTTGGGGTCGATGTCGCCGAAGGACTCGGCGACGGGCTCGGTGCGCTCCCAGCCGATACGGCTCGGCGCGTACGCGGCCTTCGCGGCGTCGATGTCGCCGGCCTTCACGGCGTCCGCGAACTTCTTCGCGAGCGGCAGGGTCTCGTCCGCCTGCTCCTGCGCGTACTTGCGGTACGCGGCGACGGCGGCGTCCAGCTTCGGGTCGCGCTTGGCCCTCTCGCCGCCGCCGGTGGCCTTGACCTGCTGGCGGATGCCGTCGCCCTTCATGCCCGGCTTGCAGGCGATCTGGTACGAACCGGCCTTCACCTCGGCGGTGACGTTCTGCTTCGTGCCGGGGCCGATGTTCTCGCGCTCGGTGACGATGCGGTCGTCGGGGAAGAGGATGTAGACCTCGGTGACCTTGGAGCCCTTGTTCTCCACGGCGAGCTCGATGTGCCCGGCCGGGAACTCCTTCTTGTCCACCTCGCACTTGTCGTCGGTGGCGGTCACCGAGATGAGGTGGTCGTCGCCGGACTTGGCGTCGGACTTCTCGGTGCAGCCGGTGGCTATCACGGCGAGGGCGACCGCGGTGGCGGAAGCGAGGGTGGCACGGGCGGCACGCATACGGTCTCCAGGTTGGTCAGGCCAGGTGAGGCTGGCCTAACTTATCCAACCCTTATCTCGCCCCGACCACGGGCTGGTCAAGCCCTGGTCAAGGCAATGCACCGTGCGCACTGGCCCCCGGGGCGGAGTATCCCGGGGTTTCCAGGCGCTCCTATTCGTCGCCTCTGGCGGGAAAGACCAGCAACGTCCCCGTACGCGGATGGGGCAGCACCTCGACGGGCTGGCGGTAGACGCGGCTGAGGAGTTCACCGTCGAAGACCTCGGCGGGCGCTCCCTCGGCGGCGATCGTGCCGTCGTGGAGGACGGCCACGCGGTCCGCGTACGCGGCGGCCAGACCGAGGTCGTGCAGCACGACCACGACCGCGTCGCCCGCGGCGGCCCGTTCACGGCAGACCCTGAGGACCAGTTCCTGGTGGCGCAGGTCGAGCGCCGCGGTGGGCTCGTCGAGGAGCAGCAGCGGAGCCTGTTGGGCGAGTACACGGGCGAGCGCGACGCGGGCGCGTTCGCCGCCGGACAGTGCGGAGAAGGGGCGGGCCGCGAACTCGGTGGTCTCGGTGGCGCACAGTGCGGCGGCGATCACCTCGTCGTCGTTGTCGGCGAGCGCGGTGCCGTTCCAGGGCGCGCGCCCCATCCGTACGACCTCCTCCACCAGGAAGGGAAAGGAGAGCGAGGCCGATTGGGGCAACACGGACCGGCGCAGCGCCAGTTCACCGGCGCTCCACTCCCCCGCGTCCTTGCCGCAGATACGGACCGTCCCCGCGTCGGGCGTCAGGTCGGTGGCCAGGGCCGCCAACAGGGTGGACTTTCCGGCCCCGTTGGGCCCGACCAGGGCCACCACCTCGCCGGCCCGCGCCTCGATGTCCACCCCGCGCAGCACATGGCGCGCGCCGAGCTTGATGTGCAGCGCCTCGGCCGAGGCCAGGGTGGTGCCGGGCTCGACGGGCTCGGGCAGGTCCCGGTGGCGTACGGCGAACAGCGACCGGATCATGCCCAGCCTCCTTGCTTGCGGCGGGTGCGGCGGAGCAGCCAGAAGAAGAACGGGCTGCCGATCAGGGCGGTGAGCACACCGAGCGGGAGCTCCGCGGGCGCCGCGATGGTGCGCGCCGTGAGGTCGGCTCCGGCGAGCACGAGGGCGCCGCCGAGTGCGCTGCCCGGGACGAGGAAGCGGTGTCCGGGTCCGGCGAGCATCCGCAGGAGGTGCGGGACGACCAGGCCGACGAAGCTGATGATGCCGGAGACGGCGACGGCCGCGGCGGTGAGCAGCGCGGTGACGAACATCAGGACCACCCGCATCCGTTCCACGTCGACACCGAGATGGCGCGCGGGCCGCTCACCGAGCGAGAGCAGGTCGAGCTTGCGGGAGTAGAAGGGGGCGATCGCGAGGCCGGCGAGCGCCCAGGGCAGGACGGCGAGCACCTTGGGCCAGGTGGCCTGGGCGAGCGAGCCGAGCTGCCAGAAGGTGATCTGGGTGATCTCGGCGTTGTCCGCGAAGAAGATGAACAGGCCGATCATCGCCCCGCCGAAGGCGGTGACGGCCACACCGGTCAGGATCAGCGTGACCACTTCGGTCCGGCCGCCCGAACGCGACATCGCGTACACGAGGAAGACCGTGATCAGACCGCCGACGAACGCGCAGACGGGCAGCGTCCAGCTGCCCAGGAAGGTCAGCCCGAACGTGATCGAGGCGACGCCGCCGACCGCCGCGCCCGAGGAGATGCCGATGACGCCGGGCTCGGCGAGCGGATTGCCGAACACCCCCTGCATCAGGGCGCCGGCGCAGCCGAGCGAGGCGCCGACGATCAGCGCGAGCACGATGCGCGGGAAGCGCACGTTCCACAGCACGCTCTCGCCGACGCGGTCGAGGGCCGCGCCGCCGAGCCCGATGCGGTGCTGCGCGGAGGCGATCACATCCCCGATCGGTATCTCGTACGCACCGATCCCGGCCGAGACCAGACAGACCACGACCAGGCCGGCCAGCATGCCGACGGTCAGGAGGTACGGGACGCCGCGTCTGCCTCGGTTGCCCCGGAGGGCTTTGCCGGTGGGCGACTTGGCGTTCTCGGATGTCTCGCCCTCGGACGTCGTGGCGGGTGTCACGGTGGCGGTCACTCGGCGTCCCCGTAGAGCTGGCCGACGAGGGACTTGAGGACCTCGTCGGTGCGCGGGCCGTAGTTGAGCAGCACGCCGTCGGGGATGTCGACGACGCGGCGGTCCATGCCGGCGGGGGTCTCGGCGACGCCCGGGACCTTGACCAGACCGTCGATGCCGCCGACGGACTCGAGTCCCTTGGTCATCACGAGGATCACATCGGGCTGCGCCTTGGCGAGCGCCTCGGGGGTGATCGCGGTGAAGTCCTTCTTCAGGCCCGACTCGGCGCCCGCGTCAATGGCGCCGGCCGCGTCGAGCAGCGAGCCCGCACCGGACTCCGCGCCGCCGATCAGATAGACCGCGGCCGTGCCGCGCAGATACAGGAACGCGACCCGCGGCTGCTTCTCCTGCCGCGGAATGTCCTTCTGTACGGCGGCGATCCGGTCCTCGGTCCGCTTGATCAGCTCGTCGCCGGCCTTCTCGACGCCGAGCACCTCGGCGACTTCACCGATCCGCTTGCTCACGTCCTCGAGGCTCTTGGCGGTGTCGAGCAGGACGACGGGGATACCGGCGTCGCGTATCTGCTGCATCGACTCGGCCGGTCCCGACGTGGTGTCGCCGATCACCACCGTGGGCTTCAGGGAGAGCACGCTCTCGGCGGAGACATCGTGGCCGCGGGTCACCGTCGGGAGCTTTCCGGCCTGTTCGAAGGTGGCGGTGATGTCCTTGGCCACCACGTTCTCGCCGAGGCCGAGCGTGAAGACGATCTCGTTGACGCTGCCGGTGAGCGGCACGATGCGGTCGGCCGACTTCACCGTGACCTTCTTGCCGTCGGCCGAGGTGACAGTGACGGGCAGTTGAGGCTTCGGCGTACCGGCGAGGGGCTCCACCCGGTCGGGGGCGGCCTTTTGTTCCGCCTTCGCACCCTTTGAGGCGGGATTGTCCGTCTGGACGCCGCAGCCCGTGAGGGCCAGGCAGGCGGCGGCGACGAGCACGCCCGCCCGTCGCAGGGAACGCCGCAAGCGCACCGGGGTCACTCGAACTCCACCGTCCTGTCGTGCCGTTGAGTAGTTCTGCTGTTTCATCTGCGGTTGCCGGGCCGGGAGGGGTTCCGCACCAGGTCGCGCATAGTTTAGGTTAGCCTTACCTCATTGACCAGACCTTGAAGGGGGACCGATGTCTGCTGCTCCTCGCGCAGCGATCCGCGCTGCCCGCGTAGCCGCCGTAACGGCCCTCGGGGCCTTGTTCGCCGCACTGCTGCCGGTCACGTCGGCGCACGCGGAGGACCGTACGGTGCGCGGCGGCAGGCTCGACTGGGGCATCAAGGCCTCGTTCCAGAGCTATGTCACCGGCCCGATAGCCAAGGGCAGTTACACGCTCCAGGGCGGGGCGGCGACTGCCGGTGCGAGCCAGTTCCGCTTCCACTCCGCGAACGGCTCGTACAACCCGGACACCGGCGCCCTGAACGCGGGCTTCTCCGGCGGAGTGCACTTCCTCGGGCACAAGAAGCCCACCGGCGAGTACGAACTGGACCTCACCATCTCCCGGCCCGTCGTGAAGATCTCCGGCGGCTCCGGGACGCTGTACGCCGACATGGTCAGCAAGTCCAAGAGCACCGGCAAGGTCACCACCTCCGCGCAGGTGCCGCTCGCGAGCCTCAACCTCTCCGGCATCGACATGTCGGGCGGCGGCACGCCGATCGCCCTCAACAACGTGCCGGCGACGCTCACTTCACAGGGCGCCAACGCCTTCGCCGGGTACTACGCGGCCGGCACGCCGCTCGACCCGGTGAGCCTGTCGACGGATGTCGTGGCGGGCTCGGGCTCCGGCTCTTCCTCCGGTTCCGGTTCCGACAAGTCCGATGACAAGGACAAGAAGGACGAGAACAAGGGCAAGAAGGACGCGAAGGCCGGCCGGATCGAGGACGCCGCCGTCGACTGGGGTGTGCGCCGCACGTTCCGTGAATACGTCAGCGGCTCGATCGCCAAGGGCGAATGGAAGCTGTCCGGTGGCGCCCAGGACGGCGGAGCACTGTTCCGCTTCCCCGAGGGCAAGGGCACCTTCGACCAGAGGAAGCAGACCCTCGACGCCACGTTCAAGGGCAGCGTCCGCTTCACCGGCGAGCACGGTCTCGATATCGAGCTGAGCAACCTCGCCGTCAGCGCCAGGTCCGGCAAGGCGACGCTGTACGCGGATGTCGCGAGCAAGGACTTCACCGCGAAGAAGGCCGGGCTCGTCACCTTCGAGGCCAAGGACCTCAAGGCCACGGACGGCCTGGTCACGCTCTCCGAGGTGCCCTCGAAGCTGACCGCCGACGGCGCCAGGACCTTCAACAGCATGTACAAGGCGGGCACCGCGATGGATCCGGTGTCGCTCGCGGTCGCCCTGGACGACAAGGCCGAGCTGCCGGCGCTGCCGGACCTCGGTTCGGACCCCTCCGCGGCTCCGGACGCCAAGGCGAAGGCCGCGACGCCCAAGACCGAGTCGGCCGCCGCCTCTTCCTCTTCGAGCTCCCCCGCGCTGCCGATCGGCATCGGCGCGGGTGCGCTCCTCCTCGCGGGTGCCGCGTTCGTGGTCGTACGCAAGAGGCGTACGGCTGCGGTGGCCTCGGCTTCCGAGGGCTCGGACTCAGCGGACAGCTGAGCACCCTCACCCCCTGAAACTCCTCAACTCCCTTATTCCCCCTAGGAGAACCCCTGTCATGGCCAGCTCCCGCCGCTCCATAGCGCTTGCCGCCTCCGCCGCGACGGCGCTCACTCTCGGCGCCACCTCCCTTGCGATGACCTCGGCGTCCGCGGCCGAGCGGCCGCTGAAGGACTACACGCTGACGTGGGGCGTCAAGGAGTCCTACCGCGGCTACGTGACCGGTATGGCCGGCGGCACCATCACCACCGCCGACGGTGCCTCCCAGGCGGAGAAGAACGGCGAGTTCACGTTCACCGGCGGCACGGGGACGTACGACAGCGACGCGCACACCGTGAAGCTCTCCTTCAAGGGCAGCGTCACGTTCAAGGGCGAGCTCCACAAGTTCGAGACGAAGCTGACGGACCTCCAGTTCGACAGCGCCAAGAAGACCCTCACCGCGGACGTCACCCGGGACGGCAAGCTCACCGAGGACGTGCCGCTCGCCGAGGTCGCCGTCACCCCGCCGCCCATGAAGGGCATGGCCACCAAGCTCACCAAGGAAGCGGCCACCCAGCTCGGAAGCTCCTCGTACGAGGGCGCCGCGGGCGACCCGCTGACCGTGACCGGTCCGGCTGCCCCGCCGACCGAGTCGCCCAAGCCCTCCCCCAGTACCGGTCAGCCCACCCCGAAGCCCAGCCCGTCCACGAGCAAGCCAAACCCGAAGCCCAGCTCCAGCACCTCGTCCCCGGCGCCGACCAAGCCGCCGGCCGGCGAGATCGTCGACGGCAAGCTCACCTGGGGTGTCAAGGAGTCGTTCCGCCGCTACATCTCCAGCGGTGGTGAGGTGAAGACCGCCGGTGGGGCCAAGAAGGTCGGCGAAGGCTACGAATTCCCGTACAAGAGCGCGAAGTTCGACGCCAAGGGCAAGAAGGTCGACGCGGGCTTCAACGGCAGCGTCCAGTTCCTGTACACCGCGCACGGCATCGACATGACGTTCAGCGACGTCAAGGTCAAGACGAACGGCACCAGCGGCACGCTGCTCGTGGACGTCAAGACGGCCAAGGGCACCCAGAACGACGTCGAGTTCGCGACGCTGGACCTGGCGAAGGCCACGTACACCGTCAAGGACGACGTACTGCTCCTGGACAAGATCCCGGCGGCCTTCACCGCCGCGGGCGCCAAGACCTTCGCGAACGACGAGGTCGGCTCGATCTACAAGCCGGGCGACAAGATCGACCCGGTGACGGTCGCGCTCTCCCTCGACGAGGACGCCGCGCTGCCGGGCGGCGGCGGCACGGGCGGCAACGGCGGCTCCGGCACCGGCGGTTCGTCGACGACCGGCGGCGGCTCCGTGGGCGGCAGCGTCGGTGGCGGCGGCAACCTCGCCGCGACCGGCTCCGACGTTCCGGCGGGACCGCTGCTCGGCGCCGCGGCCGCGGTGGTCGCGGCCGGCGCCGGTGTGGTCTTCGCGGCCCGTCGCCGCAAGACGGCCGACGAGGCCTGACGCTCCGGTTCGTACGACGGCGGGCCCCCTCTTCGGAGGGGGGCCGCCGTCGGGGCGTGCGGGCTCGGGGGGCAGGCCTCGGCGTGCCGCTTCTCCCAGCGGGGGC
>NZ_JAEIMH010000124.1:0-19418 GCF_016464295.1 Streptomyces sp. N35
GCGCCGCCTGGTGGGCCGCCAAGGACGGCTCCGGACCGGTCGGCGGTCCTGCCCCGAAGCCGGGCCGGAGCTCGCCGTCCCGCGACACGGGCGGTGCGCCGCAGCCGCTGTGGACGTACCGAGGAGACCTCAGCGACAAGGTGTACGTACCGGCGCTGCCGTTCGGCGACCTCGTGCTCGCCGCCGGCGCCGCCGAGGGCACCGTGATCGGCATCGACGCCAAGAGCGGCACCGCCCGCTGGACCGCCCGCGCCGGCGTCGGCTCGGCCCCGATCCCCTGCGCCGGAGCCGTCGTCCAGCCCACCGACGAGCCCGACGGCCGGCTCGCGGTGATCGAGGCGGCCGACGGACGCACCTGGATCTCCGGACCGCTCGGCCTGGACCCGCGCCGGATGCTGCTGCCCATCATCGGCAGCGGCGACCGCCTCGTCATCGTCATGGGCCACGCCCCCGGCGCCGATCCGGAGACACCGCCCGAGGAACTCGACCGGGGTCTCGTCGCGTACGACGTCAAGGACCGCAAGGTGATCTGGCGCCGCTCCCTGGGCCGCAGCCCGGCCCGTATCGGGCACATGTCGGGCGACGACCGCTACGCCGTGCTCCTGGAGACCGACGCGGTCACCGCGTACCGCACCGCGACGGGAAAGCCGCTGTGGCGGCGCGAACTCGCCACCGACCACACCTATGTCGATCCGTTCACCGGCGACGCCCGCCGGGCCATCGCCACCGACCACCGGACCGTCGTGATCAGCGGCCGCGGCTGTCTGGTCCTGGACATCGCGACCGGACGCACGGTGTGGAGCGTCGATCCGGAGGAAGCGGAGCAGGGCCTGCGGGAGGAGCAGAAGGGCCGGACCAACTACGGTGCGGCGACCATCGACGGGGACGAGCTGTTCATGGCCTTCCTGGGCCGCGAGATGTGGGTGGTCAAGCGCGGTACACGCAAGCGGGCCCGCAAGGGGACCTCCTGGCGCTGGAAGTCGACGGTCCCGCTGGCCCCGCCGCCCGCGATGCCGCCGTATCCGGCCGGGAAGTACCTCTTTCCGCCGCTCGCGGAGACCGCGGATTTCGCGGCCATCGCCGTGGACCCCAGGACGATGAAGACGGCCTGGACGTACACGATGCCCAGTGAACCCACCGGCGCGATCCGCTACATGGCCGACAGGAACCGTCTGTACATCAGCCGTGGCACCACCCTCACCGTGCTTCCGCTCGACGGCGCCTGAGACACCGCCCCGGAGGCCGATCGCTGCGCGAGGACTGGTGGACAGGGGACGAATCGGGTACCAACGATCCAGTAGCACCAGCCAGTAACCGACCAGGGCAAGATCGGGTCAATCGACCCGGAAGCCTTCTTCGCGGCGAGGTGAGCCTGGATGAGCGCAGCACAACCGAAACCGTCCGTGAGTGAGCGCGAGGCCCGCCAAGTCGCCGAGGCCGCCCGCGAGCAGGACTGGCGCAAGCCCAGCTTCGCCAAGGAACTGTTCCTCGGCCGCTTCCGCCTCGACCTGGTCCATCCGCACCCGATGCCCGCCGACGAGGACGCCCAGCGGGGTGAGGAATTCCTCGCCAAGCTGCGGGACTTCTGCGAGACGAAGATCGACGGGGCGCGGATCGAGCGCGAGGCGAAGATCCCGGACGAGGTGATCAACGGGCTCAAGGAGCTCGGCGCGCTCGGCATGAAGATCGACACGAAGTACGGCGGGCTCGGCCTGACGCAGGTCTACTACAACAAAGCCCTCGCCATGGTGGGCTCCGCCAACCCGGCCCTCGGCGCGCTGCTTTCCGCGCATCAGTCGATCGGGGTGCCGCAGCCGCTGAAGATCTTCGGGACGCAGGAGCAGAAGGACACCTTCCTGCCGCGCCTGGCCCGCACCGACATCTCCGCCTTCCTGCTCACGGAACCGGACGTCGGCTCGGACCCGGCCCGCCTCGCCACCACCGCGACCCCCGAAGGCGAGGACTACGTCCTCGACGGCGTGAAGCTGTGGACCACGAACGGAGTGGTCGCCGACCTGCTCGTGGTCATGGCCCGCGTCCCCAAGTCCGAGGGCCACAAGGGCGGGATCACGGCCTTCGTCGTGGAGGCCGCCGCCGAGGGCGTCACCGTCGAGCACCGCAACGCGTTCATGGGCCTGCGCGGCCTGGAGAACGGTGTCACCCGCTTCCACCAGGTCCGCGTCCCCGCGTCGAGCCGTATCGGCCCCGAGGGCGCCGGCCTCAAGATCGCGCTGACGACCCTCAACACCGGCCGTCTGTCGCTCCCCGCCATGTGCGTGGGCGCGGGCAAGTGGTGCCTGAAGATCGCGCGGGAGTGGGCGGGGGAGCGCGAGCAGTGGGGCAAGCCGGTCGCGCACCACGAAGCGGTCGGCGCGAAGATCTCCTTCATCGCCGCGACGACCTTCGCCCTCGAAGCCGTCCTCGACCTCTCCTCCCAGATGGCCGACGAGGACCGCAACGACATCCGGATCGAGGCCGCGCTCGCCAAGCTGTACGGCTCGGAGATGGCCTGGCTGATCGCCGACGAACTGGTCCAGATCCGCGGCGGCCGCGGCTTCGAGACCGCGGAGTCCCTCGCGGCCCGCGGCGAACGGGCCGTCCCCGCCGAACAGGTCCTGCGCGACCTCCGTATCAACCGGATCTTCGAGGGCTCCACGGAGATCATGCATCTGCTCATCGCCCGCGAGGCCGTGGACGCCCACCTCAAGGTCGCCGGCGATCTCATCGACCCGGAGAAATCCCTCTCCGACAAGGCGAAGGCCGGCGCGAAGGCCGGCGGTTTCTACGCCCGCTGGCTGCCGAAGCTGGTCGCCGGACCGGGACAACTTCCGCGTACGTACGGCGAGTTCCACCCGGAGGGGCACGCCGACCTGTCCGCGCATCTGCGTTTCGTCGAACGCGCCTCGCGCAAGCTCGCGCGCTCCACGTTCTACGCGATGTCGCGCTGGCAGGGCCGGATGGAGACCAAACAGGGCTTCCTGGGCCGGATCGTCGACATCGGCGCGGAGCTCTTCGCGATGAGCGCGGCCTGCGTACGGGCCGAACTCCTGCGCACCACCGAGGACTACGGCCGCGAGGCCTACCAACTGGCCGACGTCTTCTGCCGCCAGTCCCGCATCCGCGTCGACGAACTCTTCAACCGCCTGTGGAGCAACACCGACGACCTGGACCACAAGGTGGTCAAGGGCGTCCTGTCCGGCACGTACGGCTGGCTGGAAGAGGGCATCGTCGATCTGAGCGGTGACGGCCCCTGGATCGCGGACGCGACCCCGGGCCCGTCGAAGCTGGACAACGTGCACCGGCCGATCCGCTGAAGTCCCCCGACAGGGAAGGGACTTGGTGGCAGGGGCGGGTCGAGGCACCTTGACCTTCGCGCCGGGCCCGCTCGTGGGCGGGCCCGCTCGCGCGCGGCGGGCCTTCGGTCTCGGCACCTCCCGGAGACCGCCCACGTGGTCGGCGTACAGCCGGCTGAAGGCGCGCACCAGGGTCGGGGCAGTAGCGCCGGCAGTCCTGGCCGTAGTGCTCATGGCCACGCGAGGGGACGGTGATGAACGCCCGCCCGCCGGGCTTGAGGGCGCGCGCGACCTCGCACGTCCGGCCCGGGCATAGTTCGACCGGCATGCCCTCGACATGGTGCGGAGTGCCTTGCCGTGCCCCTGTGGCCTGCGCTTTTCTGTCGGGAGGTGCCCGTCCGGCGACCGCGTGAGCAAGCGGGCCGTACCGGCCATCGCATCATCGGCCCGGCGCGCGGAACGCGGATGAGGGGGGAGTGACCGGCAGGCGAACCGTCCGGGAAATGGCGGTGAGGGGCGTGTGGACCGCCAACTCCGCTTCGTTCACCGGGACATGACCCTTCTCGCGCCCCGCCCCCGTACGGCCGAGGGACCCGCCCCGGTCACGCCCGCCGCCCGCCCCCGTCGCGGGCCAGGGCTCGCGCTCGGCGCCACGCTCGCCGTACTGGCCGCCCTCGCCGTCCAGTTCGCCGCCGCCCGCTTCCCCGTCGCCGAGCCCACCCGCGCCGACACCGTCGCCACGGCCACCACGACCACCGTCCTCCTGGCCGCCCTCGCCCGGCTCACTCTGCGCGGGCGGCCAGGCCTCGCCGCGTACCCCCTTCTCGGGGCCCTGGCCGGCTGCATCCTCGCTCTGCCCCTGCACGGCACCCCGCTGTTCCTCGGCGGGCTCACCAGCGACAACCAGTTCCGTACGCAGTACGTGACGCGGTACGCCACCGAGGCCGGGCTCGCGGACGTCACCTTCGACGGGCTGCCCCCGCTGTACCCGCCCGCCTGGTTCTGGCTCACCGGACGTGCCGCGCACCTCGCGGGCGCCGAGGGCTGGACCGCGTACAAACCGGCCGCGATCGCCACGGTGGCGCTCGGTACGGCGCTCGCCTACGGGCTCTGGTCCCGGATCGTGACGCCGCGCCTCGCCCTGCCGCTCGCCGTGGCGACGCTGCTGAGCGCGTTCCAGGCCCCCGCGTTCGGTGTGCACGAGCCGTACGCGTGGATCGTCGCCGCCCCCATGCCGCCCCTCGCCGTGCTCGCCCACCGCGCTCTGGCGTCCCGCCGCGCCCCGCGCGCCGTACTGGCCGGCTGCGGGCTCTACCTGGGGATCGCCGCGCTCACCTACACCCTGCTCGCCGCGTTCTGGGCCTTCGCCCTGGCCCTCATGGCCCTCACACTCCTGCGCCGCCGCGGACCGCGCGCCCTGCTGCTCAGGCTGAGTTCGGTGGCGGCCGTCGCCCTGCCGCTCGCGCTGATCGTCTGGGGCCCCTATCTGGCCGCCGCGCTCCCCGCCGGGATGCCGCCCAACCCCGCCCTGCGGTACATCCCCGTCCAGCAGACGTCCTTCCCGTTGCCGATGACCGAGCCCTCCGCCACCGGCGCGCTCTGCCTGGCCGGCACCGTCTGGCTGCTCGCCCGCGCCCACCGCGACGTGCTCGCCCGCGCCCTGCTCACCCTCGTCGCCGCCTGCTATCTGTGGTGCCTGCTCAGCCAGTTGGCGGTCCTGCTCGGGGCGAGCCTGCTGTCCTTCCGCGTCCACCCCGTGCTCTTCGCCGCGCTGTACGCCTCGGGCGTACTCGCCGCGGCCGAGGCGCTGCGGTGGCGACGCGAACGGGTCCGGCCCGCGGCGGTGGCCACCGCCGCGGCGGTGCTCGCCCTCAGCGCCGTCCAGAGCGTCCCGGACGCGCTGCGCCACGAGTTCGACACCGCCTACGGACCGCGCCCGCCCGCCGACCTCATCCGCACCATCGCACGGGAGACCGGCCGCCCGGCCCAGGAGCTGACCGTCCTCACCGACAACTGGCGCCTCATGTCCGGCGCCGCCTACCACGGCTACCTCACCGCCGAACCCGTCTACGCCCACCCGCTCGCCGACTTCGCGGGCCGCACCGAGGAGGTCCGGGCCTGGTCCCGCCTCACCGACCCCGCCGCCTTCACGGCCCGCCTCGACCACGGCCCGTACGACGCACCCGATGTGTTCGTCCTGCGGCGCGCCCCGCACACGGACAAGCCCCCGCACACAGACGAGATCCCGCACGCGGACAAGCCCCCGCACGC
The DNA here is from genome assembly GCF_016464295.1 of Streptomyces sp. N35. NCBI lineage: Bacteria > Bacillati > Actinomycetota > Actinomycetes > Kitasatosporales > Streptomycetaceae > Streptomyces > Streptomyces sp. N35. The sequence goes on from NZ_JAEIMH010000124.1 coordinate 5,565, forward strand.
GTACGCGATCGACCTCGGGCGCGACAACTACCCGCACCAGCCCAACCGCATCGGCCTGCCCACGTCACTGCCCGCCGTGCTCTTCTCCTCGCGGGACTTCGCGCGCCGGGACGTCGGCCCGTACACCGTGCTCGCCCGCAAGAAGGGGGCGGAGAAGGCAGCCGTGCGTCCGGAAGGAAGTGATCCATACGTAGGGGAAAGGTGACACCCGGTCCTGGGACCACAGGCGATGGGGCAACAATGGGGGAATGAGCGACAGCCCAGCCCCCCTCGCCGATCCGCATCTCGTCTTCGATCCCGTCTCCATCGAAGACGGAGCACGTGAGCTCGCGATCCTCGGCTCCACCGGCTCGATCGGCACGCAGGCCGTCGACCTCGTCCTGCGCAACCCGGACCGGTTCCAGGTCACGGCCCTGTCCGCGAACGGCGGCCGGGTCGGACTCCTCGCGGAGCAGGCCAGGAAGCTGCGTGTGAAGACGGTCGCGGTCGCGCAGGAAGCGGCCGTGCCAGCGCTCCGCGAAGCGCTGGAGGCGCAGTACGGCACCGACGCGCTCCCCGAGATCCTGGCCGGCCCCGACGCGGCCACCGAAGTCGCCGCGTCCGCCTGCCACACCGTGCTCAACGGCATCACGGGCTCCATCGGACTCGCCCCGACCCTCGCCGCCCTCGAAGCGGGCCGCACCCTCGCGCTCGCCAACAAGGAGTCGCTGATCGTCGGCGGCCCGCTGGTCAAGGCGCTCGCCAAGCCGGGGCAGATCATTCCGGTCGACTCCGAGCACGCGGCCCTGTTCCAGGCGCTCGCCGCCGGCACCCGCGCCGACGTCCGCAAGCTCGTTGTGACCGCGTCCGGCGGCCCCTTCCGCGGCCGCACGAAGGCGGAGCTCGCGAACGTCACCCCCGAGGACGCGCTCGCGCACCCGACCTGGGCCATGGGCCCGGTGATCACGGTCAACAGCGCGACGCTCGTCAACAAGGGACTCGAAGTCATCGAGGCCCATCTGCTCTACGACATCCCCTTCGACCGCATCGAGGTCGTCGTCCACCCGCAGTCCTGCGTGCACTCGATGGTCGAGTTCACCGACGGCTCGACCCTCGCCCAGGCCACCCCGCCCGACATGAGCGGTCCGATCGCGATCGGCATCGGCTGGCCCGAGCGCATCCCCGAGGCCGCGCCCGCCTTCGACTGGACCAAGGCGTCCAGCTGGGAGTTCTTCCCGCTCGACACCGAGGCCTTCCCGTCGGTGGGGCTCGCCCGGCATGTGGGGGAGCTCGCGGGCACGGCTCCGGCGGTGTTCAATGCCGCCAACGAGGAGTGCGTGGAGGCCTTTCTCAAGGGCTCACTGCCGTTCAACGGGATCATGGAGACCGTCACGGAGGTCGTCGCCGAACACGGCACACCCCGATCGGGAACTTCCCTGACCGTCGCGGACGTCCTCGATGCGGAGACCTGGGCACGCGCCCGGGCCCGTGAACTGGCGGGACTCACCTCCCGTACGGAGAACAACCAGGCGACCGCGGAGGCTCGTGCATGACGACCTTGATGATGATCCTCGGCATAGTCGTCTTCGTGATCGGGCTGCTCTTCTCGATCGCCTGGCACGAGCTGGGGCATCTCTCCACGGCCAAGCTGTTCGGGATCCGCGTACCGCAGTACATGGTGGGCTTCGGGCCGACCATCTGGTCCCGTAACAAGGGCGAGACCGAGTACGGCATCAAGGCCATTCCGCTCGGCGGCTACATCCGCATGATCGGCATGTTCCCGCCGGGCCCCGACGGGAAGCTCGAGGCGCGGTCCACGTCGCCGTGGCGCGGAATGATCGAGGACGCGCGGTCGGCCGCCTTCGAGGAGCTGAAGCCGGGCGACGAGACGCGGCTCTTCTACACGCGCAAGCCCTGGAAGCGCGTCATCGTGATGTTCGCCGGGCCGTTCATGAACCTGATCCTGGCCGTCGCGATCTTCCTCGGCGTCCTGATGACCTTCGGGTGGAGCGAGCAGACGACCACGGTCAGCAGGGTCTCCGACTGTGTGATCACGGCGAGCGAGAGCGCCAAGCGCGACACCTGCCGCAAGACCGACAAGGAGACCCCCGCCAAGGCCGCGGGCCTCAAGGCCGGCGACAAGATCGTCGCGTTCAACGGTGTCCCCGTGAACGAGTGGTCGGCGCTGCAGTCCAAGATCCGCGACACGATCGGCCCGGCCACCATCACGGTCGAGCGGGACGGCGCGAAGAAGGATCTGCACGCCACCCTGATCAAGAACCAGGTCAGCAAGACCGACGGCGACGGCGGCTACGTCGAGGGCAAGTACGTGGACGCCGGCTTCCTCGGCTTCACGCCCGCGTCCGGCATCGTCGAGCAGTCCTTCGGTGAATCCGTGGACCGTATGGGCGAGATGATGCAGAACGGCGTCGAATCGCTCATCGCCCTGCCCTCCAAGATCCCCGACCTGTGGGACGCCGCCTTCGGCGACGGGGAGCGCAAGCAGGACTCCCCGATGGGCGTGGTCGGCGCGGCCCGCGTCGGCGGCGAGGTGTTCACCCTGGACATCCCGCCGGAGAACCAGATCGCGATGATGCTGTTCCTGGTCGCGGGCTTCAACCTCTCCCTGTTCCTGTTCAACATGCTCCCGCTGCTGCCGCTCGACGGCGGTCATATCGCGGGTGCGCTGTGGGAGTCGCTGCGGCGGAAGCTGGCCAGGCTGTTCAAGCGGCCCGACCCGGGTCCGTTCGACGTCGCGAAGCTGATGCCCGTCGCCTATGTGGTGGCCGGAATCTTCATCTGCTTCACGCTGCTCGTACTGGTGGCCGACATCGTCAACCCGGTCACCATCAGCTGATCACGTGCAGTTCACGGCGGCCTCCGAAGATGGTGGGGGGCCGGGCATCAAGAGGGCTGGGGTATCCCGGGGCGTCCGGGGGCTCCTGTTCGTCGCCCCGGGCGGGTGGCGCAGCCCACGGCGATGTGCCCGGCCCACCGGCCGTGGCGTAATCTCGAACGCTGGAGCCCGCCCATCCCGGGACCATGATCCACACCTCCACACCTTGGGGTTGCACAGCAGATGACTGCGATTTCTCTGGGAATGCCGTCCGTGCCGGTCACTGTCGCCGAGCGCCGTCGCTCGCGGCAGATCCAGGTCGGCACCGTGGCAGTCGGCGGTGACGCCCCTGTCTCGGTGCAGTCGATGACCACGACGCGCACCTCGGACATCGGCGCCACGCTGCAGCAGATCGCCGAGCTCACCGCGTCCGGCTGCCAGATCGTGCGCGTCGCCTGCCCGACGCAGGACGACGCGGACGCGCTCGCCACGATCGCGCGCAAGTCGCAGATCCCGGTGATCGCGGACATCCACTTCCAGCCGAAGTACGTCTTCGCGGCGATCGAGGCGGGCTGCGCGGCGGTCCGCGTGAACCCGGGCAACATCAAGCAGTTCGACGACAAGGTCAAGGAAATCGCCCAGGCGGCGAAGGACCACGGCACCCCGATCCGCATCGGCGTCAACGCCGGTTCGCTGGACGCGCGCCTGCTGAAGAAGTACGGCAAGGCGACCCCCGAGGCGCTCGTCGAGTCGGCCCTGTGGGAGGCCTCGCTCTTCGAGGAGCACGGCTTCCAGGACATCAAGATCTCGGTCAAGCACAACGACCCGGTCGTGATGATCAACGCCTACCGCCAGCTCGCCGCTCAGTGCGACTACCCGCTGCACCTCGGCGTCACCGAGGCGGGCCCCGCCTTCCAGGGCACCATCAAGTCGGCCGTGGCCTTCGGCGCGCTGCTCTCCGAGGGCATCGGCGACACGATCCGCGTCTCGTTGTCCGCACCCCCGGCCGAGGAGGTCAAGGTCGGCCTGCAGATCCTGGAGTCCCTGAACCTCAAGCAGCGCCGTCTGGAGATCGTCTCCTGCCCGTCCTGCGGCCGCGCCCAGGTCGACGTCTACAAGCTCGCGGACGAGGTGACCGCAGGTCTCGAAGGCATGGAGGTCCCGCTGCGCGTCGCGGTCATGGGCTGCGTCGTCAACGGCCCGGGCGAGGCCCGCGAGGCCGACCTCGGCGTCGCCTCCGGCAACGGCAAGGGCCAGATCTTCGTCAAGGGCGAGGTCATCAAGACCGTCCCCGAGTCGAAGATCGTGGAGACCCTGATCGAGGAGGCGCTGAAGATCGCGGAACAGATGGAGAAGGACGGCATTCCGTCGGGCGAGCCGTCGGTCTCGATCGCGGGCTGACGCTCGGCTTTCTGCTCTCTCCTCTCGGCTTTCTGCTCTCGGCTTTTTGCTCTCCGTTCTCTGCTCTCCGTTCTCCGCTTACGCCCCGTGGGATGTGGTCCTGCGGGGCGTTGGTGTGTTCCGGGCGGTGGGAACGGGCCGGCGGGTGGGCGGCGTGCTGCCCGCACCTGCGCCTGCGTTGGGTGGGCGTCATTGCCCGGCGCCTGTGTCTACGTTGGGTGGGCGTCATTGCCCGCGACTGCGCCAACGTTGGGCGGGCGTCACTGCCCGCACCTGCGTCCACATTCTGTCGCGGAGCGACGCGCTCGACCCATTCCGTCGCGGAGCGGCGGAGCGGTCTGGGGGGCGTCAGCCCTGGAATTTCCTGCCGCGGAGCGGCTTGGGGGTGTCAGCCCCCGGAATTCCCGTCGTGGAGCGGTGGAGCGGTGGAGCGGCCGGAGGGCGTCAGCCGCGTAATTCCCGCCGCGGAGCGGCGGAGCCGGGGGGCCCAGGGGGCGCAGCCCCCGGAGAGGGGTGCCGCGGAGCGGTGGCCCGAGGGGGGGCGGGGCGTCAGCCCCGGCCGGAACCCCTCCCCGCGCGGGGGGGGGGGGCCGGAGGGGGGGGGGGGCGCCAGCCCCGCCGGGAACCCCGTCGCGGAGCGACGGAGCAGCTCGGGGCGGGAGCCCCAAGGCCCCCACGGACCGGGGCCGGAAACGCAAGGGGCAACCCACAAGCAGCCCAGGTACAGTGCGGAGATCCGCAATCCGTACGGTGAGGCTTCCGCGAACAGTGTTGACCCAGACCACCACCAGGGTCCTCGAACCCGGCGATCTCGACGCCGCGCTCGAGATCCTGGAGCGCGAGCCCGTGCACAACGCCTTCGTCACCAGCCGGGTCCATGCCGCGGGCCTCGACCCCTGGCGCCTCGGCGGCGAGATGTGGGGTTGGTACGAGGGCGGCAAGCTGCGCTCCCTCTGCTACGCGGGCGCCAACCTCGTCCCCATCTGCGCGGGCCCCGAAGCCATCCGCGCCTTCGCCGACCGCGCCCGCAGGGCCGGCCGCCGCTGCTCCTCGATCGTCGGCCCGGCCGACTCCACGGCGCTCCTGTGGAAGCTGCTCGAACCCAGCTGGGGCCCGGCCCGCGAAGTCCGCGGCCACCAACCCCTGATGGTCACGGACCGCATGCCCGACGACATCGCCCCCGACCCGTACGTCCGCCGGATCCGTAAGGACGAAATGGACGTGATCATGCCGGCGTGCGTGGCCATGTTCACCGAGGAGGTCGGCGTCTCGCCGCTCGCCGGCGACGGCGGACTGCTCTACCAGGCGCGCGTCGCCGAACTCGTCGGCGCCGGACGGGCCTTCGCCCGGATCGAGGACGGCAAGGTCGTCTTCAAGGCCGAGATCGGCGCCGCGACCCCCACCGCCTGCCAGATCCAGGGCGTCTGGGTCGACCCCGCCCACCGCGGCCGCGGCCTGTCGATCACGGGCATGGCGGCGGTCCTGCGCTATGCGCTCGCCGACGTCGCCCCCGTCGTCAGCCTCTACGTCAACGACTACAACACCCCCGCACGGGCCGCGTACCGCAAGGTCGGCTTCCAGGAGGTCGGCGCCTTCATGAGCGTGCTGTTCTGAACCCGATCCTGAACGCGCCCCTGGACCCGATCCTGAACGCGCCCCTGAAGCCGCCCCCGAACCAGCCCCTCAGCAGCGGGCTTTCGGGCAACAAGCTGTTCTGACCGCGGCCGCCGGGCGTTAGGGTTCCCGCATGACAGACGACGTCGTGATCGGGGCCGTCGACCTCGCGCTGCGGGTCGACGAGGCGCTCGCCGTCCAGGCCCGGGCCTTCGGGCTCAGCGACGACGAGATCGCGGTACGCCGCCAGATCGTGCTGCGCCACCTCAGCTACCCCGGTGCCAGAGCACTCGGCGCGACCACCCCCGACGACCGTCTGGTCGGCTTCGTCTACGGGATGCCCAACGACCGCAGCCACTGGTGGTCCACCGTCGTCGAGCCGTATCTGCGCAGCCGCGACCTCGACTTCTGGCTCGACGACTCCTTCGTCATCACCGAACTCCACGTCGACCCCGGCCACCAGAACCAGGGCATCGGCCGCACCCTGATCACCACGATCACCGACGCGGCGGCCCAGCCCCGCTCGATCCTCTCGGCGATCGACTGGGAGAGCCCGGCCCGCGGCCTGTACCGCTCCCTCGGCTACGAGGACCTGGCCCGCCAGGTCCTCTTCCCCAGCGCCCCCAAGCCGTACGCGGTGATGGGCGCCCCGCTGCCCTTGCGGCGAGCGCGCTGACGCAGAGCCGAGCGCACCGACGCTGACGGAGAGCCGAGCGCACCGACACCGAGCCGAGCGCACCGACACCGAGATGCGGGCACGCGACGCCGAGCCGAGCGCACCGAGCGGACCGGTGAACCCGAATCGGATTACCGCCGACCCCCCGCGCCCGGATAACCTCCGAGGCACACCCATAACCTCCGACGCACACCCACGAAAAAACCCGCAGGAGAGCAGAACCATGGCCCAGGTCACGCGCATGTCGAAATTGATGATCAAGACACTGCGCGACGACCCGGCGGACGCCGAGGTCCTGAGCCACAAGCTGCTCGTCCGCGCCGGCTACGTCCGCCGCACGGCCGCGGGCGTCTGGTCCTGGCTGCCGCTCGGCCTGAAGGTGCTCTCCAACGTCGAGCGCATCGTGCGCGAGGAGATGGACGCCGTCGGCGCCCAGGAAGTGCTGCTCCCGGCCATCCTTCCCAAGGAGCCCTACGAGGCGACCGGCCGCTGGGAGGAGTACGGCGCCGAGCTGTTCCGTCTCAAGGACCGCAGGGGCGCGGACTATCTGCTCGGCCCGACGCACGAGGAGATCTTCACGCAGCTGGTGAAGGACCAGTGCTCGTCCTACAAGGACCTGCCGGTCATCCTCTACCAGATCCAGACCAAGTACCGCGACGAGGCCCGCCCCCGCGCCGGTGTGCTGCGCGGCCGCGAGTTCCTGATGAAGGACTCGTACTCCTTCGACACCGCCGACGAGGGCCTCGCCGAGTCGTACGCGCTGCACCGCGCCGCGTACCAGAAGATCTTCGAGCGCCTGGGCCTCGACTACCGCATCTGCGCCGCGACCGCCGGCGCGATGGGCGGCTCCAAGTCCGAGGAGTTCCTCGCCCCGGCCGCGGCCGGCGAGGACACCTTCGCCGACTGCCCGCACTGCGACTACGCGGCGAACACCGAGGCGATCACGTACCCGCTCAAGCCGGTCGACGCCGACGGCGTCCCCGCGGTCGAGGAGCTGGACACCCCCGACACCCCGACCATCGAGACCCTCGCGGCGCACCTCGGCGTCGAGGCCTCCGCGACCCTGAAGAACCTCCTGGTCAAGGTCGACGGCGAGATCGTCGCCATCGGCGTCCCGGGCGACCGCGAGGTCGACATGGACAAGGTCGAGGCGCACTTCGCACCGGCCGCCGTCGAGCTGGTGACGGCCGAGGACTTCCAGGGCCGCGACGATCTCGTACGGGGATACGTCGGCCCGCAGGGCCTGGAGAAGCTCACCTATCTCGCCGACCCGCGCATCGCCCCCGGCACCTCGTGGATCACGGGCGCCAACAAGGAGGGCAAGCACGCGAAGCACGTCGTCGCGGGCCGTGACTTCGAGGTCGACGGCTACGTCGACGTCGTGGTGGTCCAGGAAGGCGACCCCTGCCCCTCCTGCGGCACCGGCCTCAAGCTGGACCGCGCCATCGAGATCGGCCACATCTTCCAGCTCGGCCGCAAGTACGCCGACGCCTTCCAGCTCGACGTACTCGGCCAGAACGGCAAGCCGGTCCGCGTGACGATGGGTTCGTACGGCATCGGCGTCTCGCGTGCCGTCGCCGCGCTCGCCGAGCAGTCCGCCGACGACAAGGGCCTGTGCTGGGCCGCCGAGGTCGCCCCCGCCGACGTGCATGTGGTCGCCGCGGGCAAGGCCGCGCAGATCGAGCTGGCGCTCGAGGTCTCCGAGCAGCTGAAGGAGAAGGGCCTGCGGGTCCTGGTCGACGACCGCGCGGGCGTCTCGCCGGGCGTGAAGTTCACGGACGCCGAGCTGATCGGCGTACCCAAGATCCTGGTGGCCGGCCGCCGCACGGCCGAGGGCGTCGTCGAGCTCAAGGACCGCCGCACCGGTGAGCGCGAGGAGCTTTCGGTGGCGGAGGCCGTGGCCCGCCCTGTGTCTGTTCCACCGGCGTTGTCAGTGGGCGCCGATAGCCTGGAAAGGGCTTCGGCCCCCGGGCGGGAGGGGACTGCGTCCGCACACGGAGGGGGCTACAACCAGGCCGCGAACTCCAGCAAAAGCTCCGAGTCAGCCACGCGGCCCACCCGCCGGGCCCGCACCCCGGACTCCACGGCCCGGAACAGGGTCCAGCCCCGCAGGCGCGTCGCGTCCACGTCAAGGGACTCCGCGAGGCGCTTGACCCGGCGCCGGGTGATCGACGAACCCGAGGGCGACCCGACCACGTCCTCGACCCGGTCCCGCACAAGCCGCGCCAGATCGAAGGCGCACTCACCGACCACCGGATCGGGCCCGACCGCCAGCCACGGCATCCGCTCGGCCGAGAGCACCTTGCTCTGCCGGAACGTGCCGTGCAGGAGCCGCTCCTGAGGCGGCGCGGCAAGGAGCTCGTCGCGGGCCGCGAGGGCCTCCGTGACCAGCGGCTCCACCGGATCGCCCGGCGTCAGGCCCGCGCGCATCGCCTCGGCCTGCCGCCCGGTCCGCTCCGCCACGGTCTCGAACGGGAACGCCGGCGGCTCCACCCACAGCCGGCGCAGCGCACCGGCCGCCTCCAGCATCGACTTGGCCTCGGGCAGCGAACGTACCGACATATCGGCATGGAGACGTTCGAGCAGCATCCCGGAAGCGGCCTGGTCGGCAGGGGTCAACAGCCGCGCCGCCCCGTGCCCGTCCCAGTGCGTGAGCGCCGCGGCCTCGGCCGCCGGACGCGACCCGGGCGGCGCCAGGTTGGGCGGCGCGGGGGGGGCCGCGGCGGCGCGGACGAGTGCCACCAGACCCCCGCGGGCGCCCCGCAACAGCAGCCGCTCCACTGTGAGTCCGCCCTCGGAGACGGCCGTCTCCAAGAGCTGCGGCAGTGCGTCGAGCCAGCCGTCGTCGGCCTCCCGGACGCTCTCGCCGAGCGCCCGTACCAGCCGTGTCGGCGCTTCGAAAGCCATGCGCCAGTTGTCCTTTCGCCCTGCTGTGTGCGGCCCGCAGCCGCCTCTCAAGTCTGCGGCCCGCAACGCGCACTTGCCGGGCGGCCCCCTTGCCGCCCCCTACCGCCCCCGTGAAAACTCAAGTCCGCGGCTTCGTCGCCGTGGCCCCCGCGGCCGGCACCGACCGTTCCGCGAGACCAGGGAAGGCTACGCTGCCGCCCCGCCACCGCACCGCACGGACCGCCGCCTCGCGCAGCGCGTCCGCCGCGGACCGCCGGCGTTCGCCTTCGGTGGCCCGTACGACATCGGCGTACACACCCGCGATTTTGTCCTCGAGCTCCGCCGCGAGCCGGGTCGCGGCCGCCGAGTCCGGCACCGGGAACGGCAGCGCGTACGCGGCCGCCGCCTGCTCCGGCAGGGCGCCGAGATCGCGCAGCGTGCGCTGCAGTTCGTCCCGCCGCGAACGGTGCGCGTCGTACGCGGCCCGCGCCTCGTCCCTGCGCCCTTCCCGGATCCGCCCGCCGACGACTCCGTACCCGTAGACCGCCGCGTGCTCGGCCCGCAGCGCCGCCTGGTACGCGGCGAGCTCCGCGGTCTTGTCGCTGTCGCTCATCGCCCTGCCTCGCTCAGCTCGTTCCTGCTCATCGCCCCGCCTCGCTCAGCTCGACCCTGCTCATCGCCCCGCCTCACCCAGCAGATACGCGTGTACGTCTCCGGCGGCCGCGACCGACGCGAGCAGCCTGGCGTCCTCACCGGGCAGGTCGGCCAGCGCACCGCGCCGGCTGTCGGCCAGTGCCCGTTCGGCGTCGGCCAGGCGGCGCAGGGTCACCTTCTCGCCGAGCGGTGCCTGAACGGGCGCGCTCCGCGCGGGACTCGGGCTCGCCTTCGGTGCGCCGCCGAGCGCTTTGAGATGCGCCAGCACGTTGTCGCGCAACGGCCCGAGCCGGTCCGCGAGCACGGGATGCGCGGCGATCGCCGCCTCGTACTCGGCGGGCAGTCCGGAGCTGTCCTTGGCGGTCGTGGCCCGCACCTGCGCGGCGCCCGGCCGCGGGCCCCCCGCACCCGGCAGGCCGGTGTCCGAGCCGTCGTCCGAGCAGGCGGCGAGCAGTGCGGCACCCGCGGCCGTCACGGCCCCGGTCAGCAGACTCCTGCGGCGCGGCCCGGTACGGGCGGGCCGGGGGAGGGGTTCGTCGTACGGCACGGCAGACGTCCTCGGGGCGGTCAAGGTGCGGGGGCGGTGGTTCCTCGGAGTGCGAGGCAGTGATCACCGTACCCGCGCAAGGGTTCGGGACCGGTGAGCGGGACACCCCACGGCGCCGGTGATGCCCCCAACAGCGCCCGGGTGCAGCCACCCGGTGGACAGCAACACACCCCGCGACCGGATACCCTTTGACCTGACACGCGAGAAACCCACAACAGCACACGCGGCCGAGGAGTCACCCGGATGAGCACCACCCAGAGCGAAAGGCTGCGCGGTCTGCTTGAACCGCTTGTCGGCGCCAAGGATCTGGATCTCGAAGAGATCACTGTGACTCCCGCCGGAAAGCGTCGTGTGCTGCGTGTCGTGGTCGACTCCGACGAAGGCGTACAGCTGGACACCTGTGCCGAGCTGAGCCGTGAGATCTCCGAGAAGCTGGACGAGACGGACGCCATGGGCAATGGCGAGTACGTCCTGGAGGTCACCTCCCCGGGCGCCGACCGTCCCCTCTCCGAACACCGCCACTATGTGCGTGCCACGGGCCGCCTGGTGAAGTTCCAGCTGACCGAAGGCGGCGAGCTGATCGCCCGCATCCTGAAGGTCGACGACGAGGGCCTGGACCTCGAAGTGCCGGGCGTGAAGGGCCGTAAGCCCACCTCGCGCCGTCTTACCTTCGACTCCGTCGCCAAGGCGCGCGTGGAGATCGAGTTCAACCGCAAGAACAAAGATGTCGACGACGCAGACGTCGACGCTGATGCTGACGCGAAGAAGGAGGCGTAGCCGTGGACATCGACATGAGTGCCCTGCGGGGTCTGGTCCGGGAGAAGGAGATCTCCTTCGACCTTCTCGTCGAGGCGATCGAGTCGGCCCTCCTGATCGCCTACCACCGCACCGACGGCAGCCGCCGCCGGGCGCGGGTGGAACTGGACAAGAACACCGGCCATGTGACGGTGTGGGCGAAGGAAGACGCCGAGGACCTCGAGGAGGGCCAGGAGGCCCGCGAGTTCGACGACACCCCCTCGGGCTTCGGCCGGATCGCCGCGACCACCGCCAAGCAGGTCATCCTGCAGCGGCTGCGCGACGCCGAGGACGACGCGACGCTCGGCGAGTACGCCGGCCGTGAGGGCGACATCGTCACGGGCGTGGTCCAGCAGGGCCGCGACCCGAAGAACGTCCTGGTCGACATCGGCAAGCTGGAGGCCATCCTGCCGGTGCAGGAGCAGGTCCCCGGCGAGGAGTACCCGCACGGCCAGCGCCTGCGCTCCTATGTCGTACGTGTGGTCAAGGGTGTCCGCGGCCCGTCCGTGACGCTCTCGCGTACGCATCCGAACCTGGTCAAGAAGCTCTTCGCGCTCGAGGTCCCGGAGATCGCCGACGGCAGCGTCGAGATCTCCGCGATCGCCCGTGAGGCCGGTCACCGCACCAAGATCGCCGTACGGTCGACGCGCTCCGGCCTGAACGCCAAGGGTGCCTGCATCGGCCCGATGGGCGGCCGCGTGCGCAATGTCATGGCCGAGCTCGGCGGCGAGAAGATCGACATCGTGGACTGGTCGGACGACCCGGCCGAGATGGTGGCCAACGCGCTGTCCCCGGCCCGTGTCTCCAAGGTCGAGGTCGTGGACCTGGCGGCCCGTTCGGCCCGGGTGACCGTCCCCGACTACCAGCTCTCGCTCGCCATCGGCAAGGAGGGCCAGAACGCCCGCCTCGCCGCGCGCCTGACCGGCTGGCGGATCGACATCCGGCCGGACACGGAGCAGTCGGGGGAATAGGCGACGGGGCGCGGAGGCGTTACAGCCTTTGCTCTCCCGGACGGGCCGGCAGTCCGGCAGCGGCGCAAAGATCGCGCCGTATTGAAGCGCATAGCCATTCGAATCTTCCCCCGAAGGGGTGAGGTCGGTGCGGGGAGGTAGACTTAACGGTGTCTGGCCGGACGCACGCCCGAGCCTGCCCTGAGCGAACCTGTGTGGGATGCCGGGAGCGAGCGGCCAAGCACGATCTGCTGCGGACCGTGTTGATCGAGGGCGCCTGCGCCCCCGACCCGCGCGGTACGCTGCCCGGCCGGGGTGCGTATGTACACCCCGCCCTGGTCTGTATCGACACGGCGGTCCGCCGCCGGGCGTTCCCGAGGGCGCTGCGCGCCGCAGGACCGCTCGACACCGCGGCCCTGCGCCGGTATGTCGAGCAGGCGCAACCGTAAGAAGACGTGCCGCACGGAGCCCCGTGCGGTCCAGGTACCCCCGCGAGTTGGAAGTAGGTCGAGATTGCGATGAGCACTCGATGAGCACGCGATGAGTACGCCCATGAAGTAGCGACGGTCCGGCGTAACCCGGACCTAAAAGGAGCGAAGTGGCTAAGGTCCGGGTATACGAACTCGCCAAGGAGTTCGGAGTGGAGAGCAAGGTCGTCATGGCCAAGCTCCAAGAACTCGGTGAATTCGTACGTTCGGCGTCCTCGTCGATCGTGGCGCCCGTTGTACGCAAATTGACTGACGCCTTGCAGGGCCCGGGTGGCGCCGGCCCCCCCAAGAAGCCCCCCCCTGCCAAGCCTGCGGCGCCGAAGCCGGCCTCCGCCAAGCCGGCCGCATCGGCCCCGGCGCCCGGGGCAGCACGTCCCGCCGCGCCGAAGCCCGCGCCGGTCACCCCCAAGCCTGCGGCGGAGAAGCCCGCGGCACCCGCGCCGGCACAGCCGGGTCCGCGTCCCGCCCCCGCAGCACCCAAGCCGGCCGCGGCGCCCAAGCCCGCGCCGGCCACACCGGAATTCACCGCGCCTCCGGCCGCCCCCGCGGCGCCGAAGCCCGCCGGTGAGCGCCCCGCGCGTCCCGGTGCCCCCAAGCCCGGCGGTTCCCGCCCGGCCCCCGGTCAGGGTGGTCAGGGTCAGGGCGAGCGCGCCCCGCGTCCCGGTGGCGCGCCGCGTCCGCAGGGCCAGGGTGCCCCGCGTCCCGGCGGTCGTCCCGCGGGTCCGCGTCCGGGTAACAACCCCTTCACGTCCGGCGGTTCCACCGGCATGGGCCGCCCGCAGGCGCCCCGTCCCGGCGGCGCCCCGCGTCCCGGTGGCCAGGGTGCGCCCGGCGGCCCGCGTCCGCAGGGCGCCGGCCAGGGCGGTCCCCGTCCCCAGGGCCAGGGCGGCGCGCGTCCGACCCCGGGCGGCATGCCTCGTCCGCAGGGCGGCGCTGCCGGTGCCGGCGGTCCCCGTCCCGGGGGGGGCAACCGTCCGAACCCCGGCATGATGCCCCAGCGGCCCCCCGCCGGCACCCCGCGGCCCCGT
>NZ_JAEIMH010000125.1:0-18801 GCF_016464295.1 Streptomyces sp. N35
GCGGGGCCCCACCCCCCCCCCCCCCCCCCCCGCCGCGGGGCGCCCGGCCCCGGGGGGGGGGGGGGGGGGGTCCCCGCCCCCCGGCGCGGGCGAGCGGCTGCCGCCGGGCACGAAAGTGCCCGTCGCGGGGGTGCCGCTGCCGCGCGTGGCCGGCACCGGACGGGTACGGGAAGCCCCGCCCGTGCGCAGCGCCAGCGTGCGCGGTCCGTCGGCCGGGCGGGCCGCTGCGGCCACGGTGCGCGGACCGCCCACAGGACGGTTGCGCCCCGGGGGCGGCGGGGGGGCCGAGCCGGGGGGGGGCGGGGGGGGGGGCGCGACGGACGCGCGTCCCGCACCCGCGGCACCGGGACGCGTCGCACCGCTGACCGCCGTACGCCCCGCACCCCCGAGCCGCGCGTGCGCCCCGTACACCGGAACCTTGAGAAGAGCCCAGAGGCCGCCGACCACCGCGAGGAGCAAGGGAGTTGCCGCGCTCGGGCCCGCCGCGCCCCGGTGCAGCAGGAACGCCGTCAGCGTGCCCGCGAACGCCACCGCGCCGAGCACCACCGCGGCCCCCGGCACCGTGAACCCGACCCGGCGCAGCCGGTGGGCGGTGTGGTCGGTGCCGCCGAGCAGCAGCGGACGGCCCGCGCGGCGGCGCGAGACGACGACCAGGGCGGTGTCGGCCGTGACCACCACGGTGAGGGTCAGCAGTCCCGCCGCGGTGGGCAGCGCCTCGTGCCCGGTGTGCACCGCGACCGCGGCCGAGGCGAGCAGGAAGCCCGTGAACAGCGAGCCGCAGTCGCCGAGGAAGATCTTGGCCGGATGCCAGTTGTGGCCGAGGAAGCCGCCGAGCGCCGCGGCCAGGACCGTCAGGACGAGGGCCAGGTCGGCCCGTCCTTCGGCCGCCGCGCACAGCGCGAGGCCGAGCGCGGTGACCGCGCCCACCGTGCCCATCGCCCCGTCGGAGTTGTCGAGCAGGTTGAAGGCGTTGGTGACGAAGACGATCCACACCACGGCGCAGAGCCCCGCCAGGAACGTCAACCCGCTGTCGTAGACGACGAAGAGCGCGGCCGCGCCCTCCACCACCAGGCGGATCCGTGCGCCGAGCGGCCGCATGTCGTCGAGGAGACCGAGCAGGGCGACGGCCGAGGCGGCCCACAGGAGCCGTTCCGTGCCGGGGCCGAGCGGGGCGTACCCCGTGCAGCTCACCACGAGCGTGCCCGCGGCCACCGCGACACCACCGAGGTGGGGCGTCGGCCGGCTGTGCGCCTTGCGGGCGCCGGGCCGGTCCAACCGGCCGGTGCGCAGCGCGAGGACGCGGACGAATCGGGTGAGCAGTGCGGTCAGGAGCACGGCGGCGACGGCCGCCACGAGGGTGTAGAGCATGGAGTTCAGTCCTGTCAGGCCCTCGGCGCGGAGGCGAGGTCCGAGGGGGCCGGGCGCGGGACACCCGGGGTGTCGGTCTTGTGGCGGCGCATCTCGGCGATCGTCGTGTCGAGGATCTCGTCGAGTCCGAACCGGGGTGCCCAGCCGGTGAGTTCGCGCAGCCGGGTGGTGTCGGGGACGCGGCGTTCCATGTCCTCGAACCCGCTCGCGTAGACCTGCTCGTACGGGATGAGCGTGATGGGTGAGGGGCTCTGCGTGCGGGCGACGACCCGGGCGGCGAGTTCGGCGATGGAGGTCTCCTCGCCGGTGCCGACGTTGAAGACGGAGCCGACGGCGCCCGGGTGGTCGAGGAGCTTCAGGAGCGCGTCGACCACGTCGGCGACATGGGCGAAGCAGCGGCGCTGTCGGCCGTCGCCGTGCACGGTGAGGGGTTCGCCGGCCAGGGCCTGGCGTACCAGGCGCGGGATGACCATGCCGTACGCGGGAGACTGGCGCGGGCCGACGGTGTTGAAGAGCCGTGCGACCGCGACGGGCAGGCCGTACTCGTGGTGATGGGCGAGCGCGAGGATCTCGTCCACGGCCTTCGCGGTGGAGTACGACCAGCGCGCGACGCCGGTCTGGCCGAGGATGCGGTCCGCGGTCTCGGCGACCGGGCCCGCGCCGTTCTTGCCGTAGATCTCCGAGGTGGAGGCGAGCAGCAGGGGACGGTGGTGGCGGTGGGCAGCGGCGATCACGTTCTCGGTGCCGCGGATGTTGGTGACGAAGGACTTCAGCGGCTGCTCGACGATCAGCCGCACCCCGACGGCGGCCGCGAGGTGGATCACGGCGTCGCAGCGGCCGGTCAGATCGGCGACGAGTTCGGGCTGCAGGATCGAGCCGCGCACGAAGCGCAGCCCCGGATGGTCCATGACCGCGGCGAGATTGGCCAGATCCCCGGTCGAGAGGTCGTCGAGCACGACCACACGGTCGCCGCGGGCGAGCAGGGCCTCGGTGAGATGCGACCCGATGAAACCGGCACCGCCGGTCACCAGGTACGTCGTGGAGTCGCTGGCCATGAATCCGCCCGTTCTGTTGCGGTATCGGGGTGATGCAGCACGCACGCACCGGGTTCGAGCGCTCCATAAGCTAGTTCGCTATGTCCCAATATGTGGTGAATAACACGATCCGCTTCATCACATCTGACCGAAACACCTGGTCGATATCGATCAGATTCAGTCGAATTGAGGGCAGCTCATGCAGCAGCGCATGGCCGTATCGGAAACCCCGTCGTCCGAGCGCGTCGTGGTCATCGGCCTCGGCTACGTCGGCCTGCCGCTCGCTCTGCGCGCTGCGGAGACCGGTCTGCGGGTCGTCGGCATCGACACGGACCGGCAGCGGATCAAGCAGCTGGCCATGGGCGATTCCTACGTGGAGGACATCGATTCCGCGCGGCTGCTCGCCGCGCTCGACGAAGACCTGCTCCAGGTCACCGCCGACCCGGACGCGGCCGAGGGCTTCGACGTCTGTGTGATCACCGTGCCGACCCCGCTGCTCGACGGCGCCCCCGACCTCTCGTACATCGAGAGCGCGGCCCGTGCGATCGCCCCGCATATCCGCACCGGTTCGACCGTCGTCCTGGAGTCGACCAGCTACCCCGGCACCACCGAGGACGTGCTCGCTCCGCTGCTCGAAGCCGGCAGCGGTCTGCGCCCCGGCCGCGACTTCCACCTCGGCTACAGCCCCGAGCGGATCGACCCGGGCAACTCCCGCTGGCGGCTCGAGAACACGCCCAAGGTCGTCTCGGGCGTCGACGAGGACTCCCTCGAGGCCGTCGAGGCCTTCTACGACCGGATCGTGACGCGCACGGTCCCGGTCACCTCGACCCGCACCGCCGAGCTGACCAAGCTCCTGGAGAACACCTTCCGGCAGGTCAACATCGCCCTGGTCAACGAACTGGCCCTGTGCGCACGGCCGCTCGGCGTGGACATCTGGGAGGCGGTGGACGCGGCGGCCACCAAGCCCTTCGGCTTCATGCCCTTCTATCCGGGGCCCGGCGTGGGCGGGCACTGCCTGCCGGTCGACCCCTCGTATCTGTCCTGGCAGGTGCGGCAGCAGCTGCAGCACGACGTCCGGTTCGTCTCGCTCGCCCAGGAGATCAACGACGGGATGCCGGAGCAGGTCGTCCGCCGCGTCGAGACCGGTCTGGGCCGCCCGCTCACGGGCGCGCGGGTCCTGCTGCTCGGGCTCGCGTACAAGAAGAACACCGGAGACGTACGCGAATCCCCCGCCGTCGACATCGCCGAACTGCTCCTGGCCCGCGGCGCCCGCGTCCGCGCCGTCGAGCCCTACGCCGACCCGTTCCGGCTGCCGTCCGAAGTGCTGTGCGTGGAACTCACCGCGCCGGAGCTGCGCGAGGCGGACGCCGTGATCATCGCCACCGATCACGACTGCTTCGACTACGGGCTGGTGACGCGCGAGTCCGGTTACGTCTTCGACACCCGCAACCGGTGCGCCGGCGCGCAGAGCGTCGAGCGGTTGTAGCGGGCCCCGCGGCCCAACCAAGGCAGACCTCAGCGACACAGATCACCGTGAGCCTGGCTACATTGCACCATCGGAAGTGGGTAGGCTCAGACGAGCCGGGTAAGTTACCGCTTAGTAATCTTCACTGAAGCCCCCGCCTCGCAGGCCCGAGGAGCCCTCATGCAACTCGCCGCGATCATCGTGTCGTTGGTTCTGACCGTGATCGGCGTCGCGCTCATCGCACGCGCCATCGGCCAGTTCGTCCGCTATTTCAAGCTGGGCCAGCCGCTGCCGGCGGGCACCCGCAAGGACAACCCGTATCAGCGCAGTGTGACGCTGGTACGGGAGTTCCTCGGGCATACGCGGATGAACCGCTGGGGCATCGTCGGGTTCGCCCACTGGTTCGTGGCGATCGGCTTCCTGACGCTGCCGCCGACCCTGGTGCAGGCGTTCGGCCAGCTCTTCAAGGCCGACTGGATGCTGCCGGTCATCGGTGAGTGGCTGCCGTTCGAGATGTACACCGAGTTCATCGGCGCGATGACGATCATCGGTATCGCGATCCTCATCACGATCCGGGTGTTCAGCCTGCCGACGCGGCCCGGCCGCAAGTCCCGCTTCCAGGGCTCGAAGGCCGGCCAGGCGTACTTCGTCGAGGCCGTCATCCTCACCATCGGTCTCGCGATCTACGTGCTGCGCGGACTCGAGGGCGCGCTGCACCACGTGGAGGGCTACGAGGCCGGGTACTTCGCCTCGTATCCGCTCGTGCTCGCCTTCAAGGGCCTGAGCCTCGGGGTGCTGCAGAACCTGGTCTACCTGGTCGCGATGATCAAGATCTCGGTCTCCTTCATCTGGATGATCGTGGTCTCCCTCAACACCAACATGGGTGTGGCCTGGCACCGCTTCCTCGCCTTCCCCAACATCTGGTTCAAGCGCAACGCGACCGGTGAGGTGGCGCTCGGCGCGCTGCAGCCGATGACGTCGGGCGGCAAGGCGATCGACTTCACCGACCCCGGTGACGACGACGTCTTCGGCGTCAGCCAGGTCGAGCAGTTCAGCTGGAAGGGTCTGCTCGACTTCTCCACCTGCACCGAGTGCGGCCGCTGCCAGTCGCAGTGCCCGGCCTGGAACACGGGCAAGCCGCTCTCGCCCAAGCTCCTGATCATGTCGCTGCGCGACCACGCGCACGCCAAGGCGCCGTACCTGCTCGCCGGTGGCGGCAAGGACATGGAGGGCTCCGAGAAGGCTTCCGCGGAGCAGCTCGCGGATGTCCCCGCCACGGCTCTCGCCGAGGCCGAGCGCCCGCTGATCGGCACGCTCGAAGAGAACGGCGTCATCGACCCCGACGTCCTGTGGTCCTGCACCACCTGCGGCGCCTGTGTCGAGCAGTGCCCGGTGGACATCGAGCACGTCGACCACATCGTCGACATGCGCCGCTACCAGGTGATGATCGAGTCCGCGTTCCCGTCCGAGGCGGGCACGATGCTCAAGAACCTGGAGAAGAAGGGCAACCCCTGGGGTCTGGCCAAGAAGCAGCGCCTCGAGTGGCTCAAGGAAGTCGAGTTCGAGGTGCCGGTCGTCGGCAAGGACATCGAGGACCTGACCGAGGTCGAGTACCTGTACTGGGTCGGCTGCGCGGGCGCCCTCGAGGACCGCGCCAAGAAGACCACCAAGGCCTTCGCCGAACTCCTGCACATGGCGGGCGTCAAGTTCGCGATCATGGGCGGCGACGAGAAGTGCACCGGTGACTCCGCCCGCCGTCTCGGCAACGAGCCCCTGTTCCAGGAGCTCGGCATGGAGAACGTCATGTCCCTCAACGCCGCCTTCGGCGAGGAGATGGACGAGGACGGCAAGGTCACTCCCGAGTCGGCGAAGCCCAAGTCCGCGAAGAAGATCGTCGCCACCTGCCCGCACTGCCTCAACACGCTCGGCAACGAGTACCCGCAGCTCGGCGGCGACTACGAGGTCATCCACCACACGCAGCTGCTGCAGCACCTCATCGACGAGGGCAAGCTGATCCCGGTCACGCCCGTCGAGGGTCTGATCACCTACCACGACCCGTGCTACCTGGGCCGGCACAACAAGATCTACACGCCCCCGCGCGAGATCATGTCCGCCGTCCCCGGCCTGCGTCAGCAGGAGATGCACCGCCACAAGGAGCGCGGCTTCTGCTGCGGCGCCGGCGGTGCGCGGATGTGGATGGAGGAGCGGATCGGCAAGCGCATCAACACCGAGCGGGTGGACGAGGCGCTGTCCGTCAACCCGGACATCGTGTCGACCGCCTGCCCGTTCTGCCTCGTGATGCTCACGGACTCCGTGAACGGCAAGAAGAACGATGGGCAGGCGAAGGAATCGCTCCAGGTCGTGGACGTGGCCCAGCTGCTGCTCGACTCGGTCAAGACCCCGGTGGACCCGGCCGGTTCGCAGGAGACCGAGGACGCTCCGGAGCCGGAGCCGGTGAAGTAACGGCTCGTCCGGCCGAGTTGCCCGTACGTACAGCAAGTTGCTCGTACGGAAGAAACAACCGAAGAGATAACTGAGTCGTACGGAAGAAATGACTGAGGGGCCGCCCCGTGCCGGCCCCTCAGTCAGTTTGTGGGATGCCCCCTGGACTCCGTCGGCATCAGCTCGCGCGACGCCGCAGCACGGCAAAGCCCAGCCCGGCCGCCCCTGCCGCGGCGATGCCGCCGCCGGCGGCGACGAGGGGGGCGCTGACCGGGCGGGAGGGCTGCTGCTCCTGCGCACCGGCGCGGACGCCGCCGAGCGGTGTGGTGACCTGGCTCTTGTACGAGGAGGCGCGGGCGCCGCCGGAACGGTCGGCCGAGCGCTTGCCGGTCGAGTTCTTGTCGGCCGAGTGCTTCTCGAGGAGCCGGCCGCGCATGTCGTACACCCAGCTGCAGCCGCCGCGGCCGTCCTTCACGACGAACTTGGATCCGCCCCATGCGCGCCCGTCGCGTACGAGCTGGTACGTCCAGCCGTCATTGACGGTGCTCGGGCTGCGGGGGTCGACCGAGCCGAGGAAGCCGCCGTTCGGCATCGCGATATCGACCCGGAGGCCGTCCGCGCCGCCGTGGACGAACCTGGCGGTGCGGCCGTCGGGCATGGTGATGCGGGTGCCGTCGGGCACGGTGCCGTCGGACTCCTGCGCGGACCCGGAAGCCGCGGACCCGGAAGCCGCGTACGCGGTCCCGGCCGGCAGCGCGAGCGCGGCGACGGCACCGGCCGGCACGGCCAGCGCGGCGACTGCTCCGGTGCTGACGGCGGCGGCGCGGATGGCGCGGCGGGTGACTCGCATGACGTCCTCGTGGATCTCGTACGGCGGTCGCGGCCCGTGCGGCGCGACCTCTTCGAAGGTACGAGGGCGAGATCCGCGTAAGCCGTACGTAATGTAACGGACGTCCCGAAATTGGGCCTCAAGCATGTAAATCGGCCCGTATTCAACAAGTACGCTGCGGCCACCTCGCCCGCACAGACCCCGGCCCCGCCCGTCCCGCCCTTGCTCCCACAGAATCTCCACATCGCGTACAACCCTTCCCGTCGATCACGGGTCTTCTGATCACCGACCGCACGGCGGAGCCGCGGAGCACTTCCGGCGACCCCTGCGACCGGCCCGCACCCGGGCGTCCTCGCACGCCCGTCCCAGGCCGGCCGGCCCTCTTCGCTCCCCCGGGGAGAGGGCCGGCCCTCCATCGACCAGGAGCCCGCATGCGCCGTCGCGCCCTGTTGCTCACCGCTGCCCTCACGGGTGGCCTGCTGTCCCTCACGTCCCCGGCCTCCGCCGCCCCCTCCGGGCTGCAGGGCGACTTCAACGGCGACGGATACCGCGACCTCGCCATCGGCGCCCCGCTCGCGAAGGTGGCCGGCAAGTCCAGGGCCGGCGCCGTCGCGATCGTGTACGGCACCAAGAGCGGCCTCGACAAGTCCAAGCGCACCCTGATCAGCCAGGACACCGCCGGCATCCCCGGAGTCCCGGAGTCCGGGGACTTCTTCGGCGACCGGATCACCGCGGGCGACCTGGACGGCGACGGTTACACGGACCTCGTCGTCGGCGTGCACGGCGAACGCATCGGCTCCACCGACGCCTCGGGCGTCCTGACCGTCCTGTGGGGCGGGGCGACCGGCGTGAAGGCCGGCACCGACATCGCGTCGCCGCTGCCCCGGTACCGCAACGAGCTGGGCTGGAGCGTCGCGACCGGCGACTTCGACGGCGACGGCAGGACCGACCTCGCGGCCGCGAACATCGCCCTGCCCGAGCTGAACATCTTCAAGGGCCCCATCTCCCGTACGGGCAAGGCCGCGGGCCTCACCGGCATCGACACGCTCGACGAGACCGGCATCAACACCGACCGGATCGTGGCGGGCAACGTGAACGGTGACGCGGCGACCGACCTCCTGGTCATGGGCCAGGCGGAGAGCGGCGACGCGTACACCACCCGCAGCGTGCTCTACAAGGGCTCCGCGAACGGCCTGGTCGAGGGACCCAAGGTGGCCGGCGGCTATGCGGGCGTGATCGCCGATGTGAACAAGGACGGCTACGGCGACATCGTCACCGGCAACTTCATGGAGAAGTCCAGCACCGAGCCGTACGGCGGTCTCGGCGGTGCGGTCACGGTGACATACGGAGCGGCGGGCGGCCTCAGCACGCGTACGCCGGTCCGCATCACCCAGGACACCTCCGGGGTGCCGGGCGCCGGCGAGCGGGGCGACGCCTTCGGCTGGAGCCTCGCCGCGGGTGACACCAACGGCGACGGCTACGCGGACATCGCGGTCGGCGTGGAGAGCGAGGCCCTCGGCTCCACCCGCGGGGCGGGTGCCGTGGTCGTCCTGCGCGGCTCCGCGTCGGGCCTGACCGGCAGCGGCGCCAAGACCTTCACACAGAACACGACGGGTGTGCCCGGCACGGCCGAGGCGGGCGACAACTTCGGCAGCGCGGTGCATCTCACCGACGCCGACCGCAACGGCCGCGCCGAACTCGTCACCGCCGCGCGCGGTGAGAACGCCGGGGCGGGCTCCATCTGGCTGTTCAAGTCGAGCGCGGCCGGCAGCACGGCGACCGGCGCGCAGACCTTCGGCAGCGTGAGCGTCGGCGGTCCCTCGGGGCTCGCGTACTTCGGCGACGTCCTCGCGAACTGACCCAGCTCCTCAGGGACGGTGGCCGGGACCGATGACGGGCGGTGGCCGGACGTCAATCCGGCCACCCCCTCAGGGACCCCCTAGGGGTTGTCACAGCTCAGCCGCAAAGGGACCGCATTGTGGCCGCCCCGGCCCCGGGCACAGCAGAACCAGGTACGTTCGATGACGTGGCTGGATTCAGGATCGGCCGCGGCAACCGGGGCAACCGTCCCCAGTCCCCGCGCCCGCAACACGACCCGCAGCAGCCGCCGTACGGACAGCAGCAGCCGTACGGCCGCCCCGCCGCGCCTCCGTACCCTCAGCAGCAGCAGTACCCCGGCGGGTACCCGCCGGGGCCCGGGCCGCAGCAATGGCCGCAGGCCGGCGGCCCCCCCGGGCCGGGGCACCGGGGGCACGGGGGGCCGGAGTACTTCGGCGACCCGTACCAGCAGCGGCAGGACCCGTACGCGGCGCACAACAACCCGGGTCACACCCAGGCTTTCTCCGTCGGCGAGGACCCGTACAGCCAGGGCGGTACCTACCGCGCCGGCGCGGCGCCCGCGCCGATCGGGCCGCGGCTGCACTGGAAGCAGCTGATCAGCGGGGTGATCCTGCGCCCGAACCAGACGTATCTGCAGATGCGCGACCACACCATGTGGGTCCCGGCCGTCCTGGTCACGTTCCTCTACGGACTGCTCGCCGTCTTCGGCTTCGACAGCGCCCGCGAGGACGCGATCAACGCGACGCTCGCGACCAGCGTCCCCATCGTCCTGACGACGGGTGTGGCGATCGTCCTCAGCGCCTTCGTACTCGGCGTCGTGACCCACAGCGTGGCCCGTCAACTCGGCGGCGACGGCGCCTGGCAGCCCACGGTCGGCCTCTCGATGCTGATCATGTCGCTCACGGACGCGCCCCGTCTGATCTTCGCGATGTTCCTCGGCGGTGACGCGCCACTGGTGCAGATCCTCGGCTGGGCCACCTGGATCGGCGCCGGGGTGCTGCTCACGACGATGGTCTCCAAGTCCCACGACCTGCCCTGGCCCCGCGCCCTGGGCGCGAGCGCGATCCAGCTGATCGCGATCCTCTCGATCATCAAACTCGGGACGTTCTAGGGCTTTTGGGCATACGGGCTCGTGGGACTGCGGGCTCTTGGGACTGCGGGCTCTTGGGCATACGGGCTCGTGGGCTCACGCAAAAGGGGCCGGCTGATTCGATCAGCCGGCCCCTTCGCGTAGACGCGCCCAGTGCTATGCCTCGAGCACCTGGCCGTCCCCCCCCACGACGGGCGGCTCCACGCTCCACGGGAAGTTGATCCACTCGTCCGTGCGCTTCCACACGTACTCGCACTTCACGAGCGAGTGCGACTTCTCGTAGATGACGGCGGAGCGGACCTCGGCGACCGTGTCGAGGCAGAAGTCGTGGACGAGCTTGAGGGTCTTGCCGGTGTCGGCGACGTCGTCCGCGATCAGGACCTTCTTGTTCGAGAAGTCGATCGCGTTCGGCACCGGGGCGAGCATCACCGGCATGTCGAGGGTCGTGCCCACGCCCGTGTAGAACTCCACGTTGACCAGGTGGATGTTCTTGCAGTCGAGGGCGTACGCCAGACCGCCCGCGACGAAGACGCCGCCGCGCGCGATGCTCAGGACGATGTCGGGGCGGTAGCCGTCGTCGGCGATGGTCTGCGCGAGCTCGCGCACCGCGTGGCCGAAGCCCTCGTAAGTCAGGTTCTCGCGTACGTCACTCATGCTGTTCTTCGAACCTGTTCTCAGACCTGGGTGCGGTGGAAGTTGAGGAAGGAGCGGGAGGCCGTCGGGCCGCGCTGCCCCTGGTAGCGGGAGCCGTAACGCTCGCTGCCGTACGGGAATTCGGCCGGCGAGGAGAGCCGGAACATGCACAGCTGGCCGATCTTCATGCCCGGCCAGAGCTTGATCGGCAGCGTCGCGAGGTTCGAGAGTTCGAGGGTCACATGGCCCGAGAAGCCGGGGTCGATGAAGCCGGCCGTGGAGTGCGTGACGAGCCCCAGGCGACCGAGCGAACTCTTGCCCTCCAGACGGCTGGCGAGATCGTCGGGCAGCGTGATGACCTCGTACGTGGAGGCCAGCACGAACTCGCCGGGGTGCAGGATGAACGGCTCGTCGCCCTCCGGCTCGACCGTCCGCGTCAGATCGGCCTGCTCGATGGCGGGGTCGATGTGGGGGTAGCGGTGGTTCTCGAACACCCGGAAGAAGCGGTCGAGGCGCACGTCGATGCTCGACGGCTGCACCATGGATTCGTCGTAGGGATCGATGCGTACCCGCCCGGCATCGATCTCGGCCCGGATGTCCTTGTCTGAGAGAAGCACGTCCCGAGGATACGCAGAGCGCGCGGGCCCGCCGAAATCCCGGCGGCACCCGCGCGCTGTTGCTCGGTGTCCGTGCCCAGTGCTGCTCGGGCTGTGTTCAGTGCTGCTTGGCCGCTTCCACCGGCACGGCGTGCCGGAGCCGGGCGCAGCGAGGACAGCGGATCAGCCGTCCAGGACCGAGACGATCGGCCTGCTGCATCGGAAACGAAACGGTGCTGAACACGTGCCCCTCGGCACAGCGGACGACGGTGCGCTCCATCAAGTCCTCGGGTCCCTTCCCCACGTCGTGACGGCGAAAGCTCACATTACGGGATGAAAGGGACGTCGCTCCAGGCGGCACTCCGCGCTCCAACGGTACGCCTCAACTCCGCTGCCCCGCACCCGGTTCCACCCTCCCGACCCCCGGGCGGGCGAACGCCGGCGGGCCGCCCCCGCTCCCCCCCCCCCGGCCCGCGGGGCGGCGGCCCCCCCCCCCCCCCCGCCCCCGGCCCGGGGGCCCGTCGATGGGGTATCGTGTGCGACGATGCGCTGGTCATCGGCCGCGTGTCATGCGGGTGTAGTTTAATGGTAGAACATCAGCTTCCCAAGCTGAGAGCGCGAGTTCGATTCTCGTCACCCGCTCCAAAGACAAGGCCCAGGTCATCGACCCGGGCCTTTTTGCTGTGCGGTTTTGCTCAGTCGTCGCGTGCCAGATCCGTGCCAAATGCTGGACCGATTTGATCTACATTCCGTAGGCCCGCGCCTGCTGTACTCCTTGCTCGCAGTAGCAAGGAGTCTCACGAGTGCTCTCCGGACCTGGTCCCCAGAGCGTGATCCACCCAGTGCCCTCACACGGGCACGGCATGGAGCAACCGCAAGGAACATCAGTTCCGGCCACCCCGGTGATCGATCCGTCGTCTATGGGGCGCTCACTCCCACCGCAGTCCATACACAGTGTCGGGCAGAATGGCCCCAAGCTGATTCGACAGGGCTTCGACTCCTTCGAATCGGTTGGGTCGCGCCCGCTAGCTCCGGGTGCGCCCCACATCAACTCTCTCTGGACATCCGCGCCTTCAGGTTTGCCCCCAACGAGCCACGGTCGCCCGCGAGATACTCGTCAGCTCGGCAATGCGCCGGTACGGCACGCCAGCCTCGACCGCACTGACGACTAGAGGGCGCAGAGCGGCGTCCAGGCGTTCCAACTCGGCTGCCAGGCGCGCCCGTTCCGCCCCAGGCTCCAAGAGACGTCGCACGGCCTCTGCGCGATCGTCCTCGGGGGGGACGTTGCGGGCACTTGTGGCCGCCCGCGGTTCCTTGCGGCGCACCTGCCTTGGCGCGGCCTTGCCTCGAGCCTTGCTTCGGCGACTGGACATGGCTTTAGAGTGCCGATCCGTCACATGAGACAGGCAGCTTCAGAGAAGACGCATATGCCAATCCAAGACGCTCGCATAAGCGCAGGTGAAGAGCCAAGCGGTCCATTGGCGGAAGTCTGGGCAGAGCCCAAGAGCCGCTAGCGCGGTAAGAGTTTCTCTACTTCATCAAGGCGTCCCGCACGGCGCGGCGCGCGCCGTACCGGGGCCGTCAGGGAGACCCGCTGTGGCTGGGGCGGTCGGCTCCACGGCTTTACGCAGGGCGTGAGCCTGCCCCTCTGCAACACTGGCGCTGAACCGCAAAGGCTGAGTTCCTGAGGGGGTGGGCCTATGGAAGCCATCATGCTGATCGCGGCAGGTGTGCTGTTCTCACTCGCGCTGGCCTGCGCGACGCTTGGCATCCACGGGCTTGTGATCGGCCGATTGCCCGGCCAGTGGTTGCAGCGGCACGTCAAGCAGCCGCGAGCGTGGGGAGCCGGTGCGTTGCTGCTGGTGGTTGGCTCGTTCTGGTCTGCGACCCTCGCCGTCATCGGAGTAGGGCTGCTCGCCATAGGGCACGTCAGAACGCCAGCATCATGACCTCGTACGGGCGCCCCGCGCAGACCGTGCCAGACCCGTGCCAGGTTGGGCGGGGAGCCAGGGGAAGCACCGGGGAGCCGAGTAGCGCGGATAGAGATCGTCAGCCCGCTTCGATGCAGGTCATCGAGCCAAGAACCCCTGGATCAGCTGAGCTTCCCGAGCTGAGAGCGCGAGTTCGATTCTCGTCACCCGCTCCACTTCGAACCCCCAGGTCATCGACCCGGGGGTTTTTCGTTTTCTGGACCACCTTCGAGCGTCTGCGCTCAGGCAGCTCGCCAACTCCAAGGCAGCCACTGGCCGGGTACTGCTCAGTTGCGTACGTCGAAATGGAGAGCACCACCGGCGACGTGCGCCTCGGGGACCCAGAGGCTCGCATCCTGGATGAGCCAGTCCGTCTGCAAGACCACCTTGCCCGCTGGGGCATGGTCATCAGCCTTCCGAACGTTGCCTTCGGGATGCAGCGACTCGTGTGGTTCCGGATGTCCGGGCAGGACCGGTTGTTGGGGACCTACTGAGGCTCGATGCTGCCAGGCTGGGGGAACATCGAGGGCTTCGTGAGCGGCGAGCCCTTCAGGCACGGAGTGCTCGCGACCACGTCCATCTGGCCGAAGCCCTTCAGGTACGAGACGGAGATGGTGAACTGCCCCAACTTGCCACGGGATACCTGTCGTTCATCCTCAATGCGCCAATCATCCATGGTCCAGCCCTGTTTCTGGAGGCTGGCTCGGACATTCGGGCCGACGTCGGGCGACCCCGATCGCAGGATCGACATTGTCACCGTGTGTCTCGCGGTGCCCGGGTCCTCACACTCAGGAAGAGACTCCGCTGCGGGATGCAGTCCGCCGATCGGGCTTGTCCCTGACTTCCGCGCGGCCTCCGCGGTCGCCTTGAGCAACAGCTCGTGGAGTCGCTCATCCGCTTGGTCGAGCGTGGTGGCCGAAGCCAATGACGGCGTGGTGGAGGAGGGGGAGCCATCGGAGTCTGAGCAGGCTGTGACCAAGGCAAGAATTCCAAGAGCGGCACACATGGATACTCGACTTCGGCGCACAGCTTCCCCCGGATGATCGCAAAGAGAGCTGATGCTATCTCCAGGGTCAGGCATAGTCACCGGGGGGCGGCGGCGGGTCAGGGCCCTATCGGCGCGGAACTGCCGAGTTCGTTCAGCTTCTTGGTCTGCTGCGCCGCCACTGTGCGCACGATCTTGATCTATGGGAGGCCTGGGAACCGAGACGCCGTACGGAGAGGTCTCCATCATGATCTGCAGAGGTATGCCGCCCGACACCGACTTGGGCGCTCTCCCAAGACATCGATGCCGCGTACGTGAGACTTGCCGAGCAAGCGCACCAGCACCACTGGTTCCCACAGCTGAGAGCGCGCGGTCGATTCTCGGCACCCGCTCCAGTAGAAACCCCCAGGTCTTGGCCCCGGGGGCTTTTTGTTGTCCGTGTCGCTTCAGTGGCGTGATCGTTCGGGGCCCTGGCCTCGCACCCGCGCGATGCGAGGAGGGCGCGGTGACAACCGCGTGGTCGCTTCAATGCGCTGGTGGAGGTCCGGCACGCCGGCGTGCGAAGGTCAGCTCCAGCCGGGCTCTTCAGTGGTCGAGGCGGCGGAGGCGGTCGGCGTGACGGTCCGGTCCGGCGTGGTGGGCTGGGCGGTGGCGGCCGTGGCGTTGCCGCCGAGGGAGAGCACGACGAGGGCGGCGGTGACGGCGGTCATGACAGCGGCGCGAAGCATGGGGTCCTCTTGGTGTGTGGTCTCGACAGTCCGAGTGGGCCGGGCACCTGGGGTGGCCCGGCACGACAGATCCTGCCGGGCCGACCGCCGGACAGACAGGGAAATCCACCGGCACGAAGGATCACGGCACAAGCATGCCAACGGCGGCCCCGCGAACGTCCGTCCCCCGGACAGGGATTGCACCGCCACCGGCCAATGATCAACACTGTGCGTCGGCATCGATGACGATGAGTGTCGATGCCGTCGTGCGACAGGGGGGAACCTGCCGCGTCGTAAGGGAAGTCGTAAGGGAAGAGGCCGCCGACGACGTCGGCCTTCGCCGTGCACCGCCGTGTTCCGCGGTGCCCGATCGAGGAGCCGTGCGCATGCTGACGTCGTTCGGACTCACGGAGCACACCGACCGTCTCTACCGGTTTGCTCTCGGCCGGCCCGGCTGTCCGGTGCAGCAGGCCGCGGCCGAGTTCGCTCTGCCGGAGGCGGAGCGGGACGAGGCGCTGGAGGAGCTGACCCGGCTGGGGCTGCTCGCGCCGTCCTGGCGGTCCGACGGCCGGCTGCACGTGGTGAGCCCGAAGGCCGCCATGGACACCCTGCTCGCCTTACAACAGGCCGAGATCGCCGAACAGAACCGTGCTCTGGCCCGCAGCCAGGCGGCGGCCGAGATGCTGCTCGCGCAGTACTCCGCACAGCACGGCGACGAGGAGGAACTGGCGGTCGAGCAGTTGCAGGGCGTGGACGCGGTCCGCGCCCGGATGTCGGACCTGGCCACCCGGATCCGTACCGAGTCCCTGGCGTTCATGCCCGGGGGCGCGCAGCCTCCCGCGGGTCTGCAGGCGAGCAAGGGGGCCAGCGCCGAACTGCTCGAACGGGGCGTCAAGATCCGCACGGTGTATCTGGACTCCATCCGCAACGCCCCCGGAACGCTGGAGCACGCCCAGTGGCTGACCCTGCGGGGCGCCGAGGTGCGCACGGTGCCCGCGCTGCCGATGCGGCTGTGGATCGCCGACCGGGAGCTGGCGATGGTGCCGATCGATCCCGCGGACAGTGCCGCGGGTGCGGTGCTGCTGCGGCAGCCGGGTGCGGTGGCGGCGTTCCTCGCGTTGTTCGAGGCGGTGTGGGCCACGGCGGTGCCGTTCGGTGAGGCTCCCCGCAAGAGCCTGGACGACCCTCACTCCCAGCCGCGTGAACTGCTGCGGCTGCTCGCCCAGGGGTACACCGACGAGGCCGCGGCCCGCCGGCTCGGCATCTCGCTGCGCAGCGAACGGCGTTTGATCTCCGAGCTCATGGAGAAACTGGATGCGCAGAGCCGTTTCCAGTTGGGGCAGCGGGCCGCGGAGCACGGATACATCTGAGAGGACGAGCATCCCGTGCAGGCCGGATCAATGCCCGTGCAGGCCGGATCAATGCCCGTACAGGTCGCCTCACGCCCGTGCAGGTCGCCTCATACCAGTGCAGGCTGTCTCATACCCGTGCAGACCGGTTCAATACCCGCGCCTTCGGCCCGAGTTGCCATGAGTCCGCCCTGAGTCACGCCGCGTTCACGGACGCTCGTGGAAATAGACCGGTACGGATTCGGGAAGCTTCGTTCCCGGCGGTACGAGGCGGTCGGTCTCGGCTGCGGACCATGGCGGGATCCCGGACTCCTCGTCCAGGGGAATGCCCAGGTGCCCGGCGAGGAACGCGGACCAGTCCGGCATCAGCGGGGCCGCCGCCACCGCGCAGGCGGCGAGGAGTTCGGCGTGCGCGACGAGTCGCGCCTCGTACGCGGCCCTGAGTTCCGTACCACCGAGGAGCCGCAGCTGCCGGAGGTCGGCGACCGCCCGGTCCACCGTGGTGGCCAGCGCCTCGGCGGCCTCCTGCGGGGAGAACGTCTCGGCTGCCAGCGCCTTTCGGGTACGCCGGACCAGCTCGCGCCGCTCGGCCGCCGGCGGCCCGTGCGGGGCGGCCTCGGGGACGACGCTCCCGAAATCCTCGGCGAGCAGGTCGAGGACGGTGTCGGTCCAGGCGTCCAGACCTTGGGCAAGGACGGTGGAGACCGTCTCCGCGTACTCCCGCTCGAAGGCGGCGCTCCGCTCCGGTACGGAGCCGGTGAGGCAGAGGTGGAAGCGGAGGGCGTCGGTGTCCGGTGGGGTGGTGGGGTCCGGGGTGGTGGGGTCCGGGGCGTTCGGTGAGCCGGCGGGCTCCGGGGTGTTCGCCGGGATGGTCTCGGTGGAGGGCGATGCGGGTGGCGGGGCGGTCTCGTCCACGATGACGTGCGGGCTCAACGCCCCTTGGAACAGCTGGTGTTCGGACAAGGTGAGGGTGTTGACCGGCGCCAGGGCAGGCCGCAGTACGGCGTGCAGGAAGGCGCGGCCCGTACCGGCGAAGTCGACGACCTGGGCGGGCCCGCCGGAGGCCCCCAACTCGCCTACGGCCTCCACGTATCCCGCGAGCTCACCGAACCAGTCGGCGAGGACCTGGCCCTCCCAGCCTGCCGCCGGCACCGGTATGCCCTGAGCGCCCTCGCAGCTCACCGGGACGGCGGGCAGCGTGCCGGTCGCCACTTCGGACAGATAGCGGCGGAGCGCGGGCGGACGCCGCTGTCCGGGGTGGGTCGCCAGGTGTGCGCGACGTTCCTCCAACGGCAGGACGAGCCTGCGCCGTCGGATCCGGGTGGGGACGGCTCCACACGCGGCACACCGTGGTGCGGTGAGTCCATTCGCGTCCTGCGGCCGTCCGCACGCGGGGCAGGACATGCCGTCGCAGCGCGCGGCGCAGGACCAGCAGCGGCCGCGTACCTCCGTCTCCTGCAGGAACCGGCTGCACGGTCCGCACCGGAAGACCGTCACCTCCCGCTCCTGCCACGCGCCGGACTCCGCAAGGAGGTGGAAGAGCCGCTGTACGCGCTCGGGACGTGGCACGGTGCCGTGTTCGGCATGACGTACCCGGTGGCCGCTGCGGCGCAGATGGCGTTCGAGCACGTCGGCGCCGAGCAGCGCGGAGGACTGCCCCGGGTGCGGTTCGGCGGCCGATACGGCCGGTCCGCTGGTGATGACGTACGACATGGCGTGCGTGCTCATGGCGGGATTCCTGGGTCCGGAGGAGGAGGGGAGGTGGAGAGGAGGGGAGGGGAGGCGGTGGAGAGGAGGGGAGGTGCGGGTCCGGGGGCGATCACCGCGCGGCGAGGGCGGCCGCTTCTCGGTGGGCGAGGGCAGCCTGTTCGGCCCTGGCGGCTGTCGTCGCCTGGCGGCCCGGGGGACGGCGGCGCGGGGTCTGGTGCCGGACCACCCGGCTCGCGGCGGGCGGGGGCGGGCCGTCCGGCGCCCCGGTGTCCCGGCGGAGCTCGCGGTGGTGCTCCTGGAGTGAACGGACGTCCACGTTCAGGTGGTTGAGTGCGTCGATGCCCTGGACGGCGGCGGCGAGTGCCTGGACCGTGGTGAGGCAGGGAACGTCGCGGGCGACGGCGGCGGTGCGGATCTCGTAGCCGTCAAGGCGGCCGCCGGTGCCGAACGGGGTGTTGACGATGAGGTCGACCTCACCGTCGTGGATCAGCTGGACGATGGTCTTCTCGCCATTGGGGCCCTCGCCCTCGCTGAGCTTGCGCACCACGGTGGCGTTGATGCCGTTGCGCTGGAGGACTTCGGCCGTGCCCGAGGTGGCGAGCAACTCGAAGCCGTGGACGATCAGTTCGCGTGCGGGAGAGATCATGGAGCGCTTGTCGCGGTTGGCGACGGAGATGAATGCCCGGCCCTTGGTCGGCAGCGGCCCATACGCGCCGGCCTGTGACTTGGCGTAGGCGGTGCCGAAGACCGAGTCGATGCCCATGACCTCGCCGGTGGAACGCAT
>NZ_JAEIMH010000126.1:0-18139 GCF_016464295.1 Streptomyces sp. N35
GGCGCCCGGGGGGAGAGAGGGCCCCCGCCGACCTTTTTTAAAGAAAACCCCCCCCCCTTAGCGGGCGGGGGCTTTTTTGTATTTCAGGAAGGCTTTACGAGGCGGGTGTCGTACGCCAGGATCACCGCCTGTACGCGGTCCCGCGCCCCCGTCTTCGCCAGGATGCGGCCGATGTGTGTCTTCACCGTCGACTCCGCGAGATGGAAGCGCTCGGCGATCTCCGAGTTCGTCCAGCCCTGGCCGATGACCGTGAGGATCTCCCGTTCCCGCTCGGTGAGTTGAGTGATACGGGAGTCCTGGGCGGCCGCTTCCGGCTCGCCCGGTTTCGGCAGCTTCTCCGCGTACGCGTCGAGGAGC
This sequence comes from Streptomyces sp. N35, assembly GCF_016464295.1. Taxonomy (NCBI): domain Bacteria; kingdom Bacillati; phylum Actinomycetota; class Actinomycetes; order Kitasatosporales; family Streptomycetaceae; genus Streptomyces; species Streptomyces sp. N35. Next base: position 358 of record NZ_JAEIMH010000126.1, read on the forward strand.
CGGCGCGTCAGGCTCGGGGCGACCACCGCGTCACCGGAGGCCACGGCCCGGATCCCGGCGAGGAGTTCCTCGGGCTGGGCGTCCTTGACCAGGAAGCCGGAGGCTCCGGCCCGCAGACCCGCGTACGCGTACTCGTCGAGGTCGAACGTCGTGAGGATCAGGACCCGGGTGCGGTCGCCGGCCGCGACGATACGGCGGGTGGCCTCGATGCCGTCGAGCCCCGGCATGCGGATGTCCATCAGGGCGACGTCCGGGCGGAGTTCGGAGACCAGGCGTATCGCCTCGGCGCCGTTGGACGCTTCGCCGGCGACCGTGAGGTCGTCCTGGCTCTCCAGGAGCATGCGGAAGCCGAAGCGTTGCATGGGCTGGTCGTCGACGATGAGCACGGTCGTCACGGAGTGGGGCCTTCCGGGGGCGGGATCGGGATGCTGAGGTGGACCCGCCAGCCGCCGGCCGGCAGGGGTCCGGCCTCAAGTGTGCCCTGATAGAGGGCTGTTCGCTCCCGCATCCCGGCCAGTCCACGGCCGGTCCCGTCGGAGGCCGGAGCGTGTGCGTGGCCGGTGTCCGTCACGGTCACGGTCACCGAGTCGGTCTCGTACGAGGCGCGCACCTCGGCGGTGGCCGATGGGCCGCCGTGCTTCAGGGTGTTGGTGAGCGCTTCCTGGATCACGCGGTAGAGCGTCAGCTCCATGCCGGGAGACAGGGGCACCGGACTGCCCGTGACTGTCATACGGACGGGCAGTCCTGCGGAACGTACGCCCTCGATCAGGGAGTCGAGGTCGCAGAGCGCAGGAGCAGGGGCCAGCTCCGCGGCGGGGGACTCCTCGCGCAGGACGTCCAGGAGGCGGCGCAGTTCGCCCAACGCCCCGCGGCTGGTGGTGCCGATGGCTTCCAGTGCCTGCACCGCACGCTCCGGGTTCTTCTTCGCCGCGTACGCGCCGCCGTCCGCGAGGCCCGTGATGACCGAGAGGTTGTGTCCGATGATGTCGTGCATCTCGCGGGCGATACGGGTGCGTTCGGCCGCGGCGGCGAGCTGGGCCTGCTGGTCGCGTTCGATCTCGAGGCTGCGGGCGTGTTCGACGAGTGAGGCGAGGTGTTCCATACGGGAGCGGACCGCGATGCCGAGGAGCGCGGTGAGGATGAAGCCCCAGACCGCAGGGCCGAAGGAGCCGTCCCAGGCAGCGAGCGGATAGCGCAGGGCGCCGGGGACCAGCGGGGCGAGAACCACCACGGCGGCGGGGAGCAGCTGCTTGAGCGGGCGGTGCACCGCCAGATTGAACACCGCGATGAGCTGGGCGAAGTGGGCCTGGAGGATGGCGCCCGTCCAGCCGTTGGCGAGTGCGAAAGGCGCGGTCGCGAGGAGGACGGCCATGGGGTGGCGGCGGCGCCAGTAGAGCGGAACGGTGAAGCCCAGGCTGAGGACGAGGAGCTGCCAGTCCGGCACGTTCAGGTTCTGGGCGATCATGCGCCAGCCGCTGCTCGCGTAGTCGGTGAGGGCGGCGCCCACCCAGAACAGCGTGACGACGAGGTCCCACACCCAGGGCCTGCGCCGGTCGAAGACGCGGATGCGCTGCAGGAGTTGCTGCAGCGGACGGGTGGACGAGAGGGCGCCCGCGGTGCGGACACCCTCTCTCTGCTGATCGGTCACGGGCTCATCCTCCGCCACAGCAGGTCATACGTCCCGGCGCTTGAGGAAGAGCGCGGCGACGGCGACCGATCCGACCGCCCACAGGACCAAGGCGATCAGGGACGCGGCCGGTGAGGGCGCACCCGCGACGGTGTCGAGGGCGCCCGCATTGCCCGCGGCCTGCACCGGGAAGTACTCGATCGCGGTGTCCACGGCGTCGACCGGAATCATGGAGATGACTTCCGGCAGGATCATGACCCCGCCGACGAAGGCCGAGATGCCGCCCGCGACCGAGCGGAGCACGGCGCCGAGCCCGAGGGCGAAGACCGACAGGGCCGTGATGCCGGCGGCCACCCCCACGATGGAGGTGAGGACGCCCGGGTCGGTGAGGGCCGCCTCCTGGTCGGTGCCGGCCAGGAAGATCTGCCCCAGCGGGTAGGCGATCAGGCAGGTCACCAGGGTCAGCGGGAAGACGATGGCCGCGAGGACGGCGGCCTTCGACCACAGGACTGGGGCCCGCTTGGGCACCGCGGTGAGGGAGGCGCGGATCATGCCGCTCGTGTACTCGCCCGCGATCATCAGAACACCCAGGACCGGCAGTGAGATCTGCGCGATCTGTGTGCCGGCCAGGCCGATCCCGATCGGGTCGACGAACTCCCGGTTTCCCGTGTCGTAGTTGGCGGAGACCAGGAGCCCGAGGCCGATGATCAGGACCGCCGAGGAGAGCAGCGTGATCCAGGTGGAGCGGACCGTCCAGAACTTGTGCCATTCGGAGCGCAGTACGCGGGCGGGCGTCACGGCGTAGGAGGACGTGGTGCGGGTCGGCCGGGCGATCGTGGCGGTGCTCATGCTGCGTGTCCCTTCACAGAGATCTCAGAGTTCACAGTGGCGTTGTACTCGACCGAGTCACGGGTCAGGTCCATGAAGGCCTGCTCCAACGAGGCGGCGCGCGGGGTGAGTTCGTAGAGGGGGATGCCGTGGGCGGCGGCGGTGCGGCCGATCTGCTCGGCGTCCGTGCCGCGCACGTCCAGGGTTCCGGGGCTGTCGCTGGTGACCGTCACGGAAGGGCCGGCCAGAAGCGCGGCGAGTTCACCGGCCGACGGGGTGACCACCTTGACCGCTCCGGCGCCTGCTTCCCGTACGAAGGAATCCACCGTCGTGTCCGCGAGGAGTCTGCCGCGGCCGATGATGACCAGGTGGTCGGCCGTCAGGGCCATCTCGCTCATCAGGTGCGAGGAGACCAGGACCGTACGGCCTTCCGCGGCAAGGGACTTGAGAAGGTTGCGGATCCACAGGACGCCCTCGGGGTCGAGGCCGTTGACCGGCTCGTCGAGGATCACCGTGGCCGGGTCGCCGAGCAGCGCGGCCGCGATGCCCAGGCGCTGGCCCATGCCGAGCGAGAAACCCTTGACGCGCTTGCCGGCGACCTCGGTGATGCCGGCCAGATCGAGTACGTGGTCGACACGGGAGCCCGGGATGCCGTGGGTGAGGGCCAGGGAGATCAGGTGGTTGCGGGCGCTGCGGCCGGGGTGGACCGAGCGGGCCTCCAGGAGCGCGCCGACCTCGGTGAGCGGTGCGGCGTGGCCGGCGTAGGCGTGGCCGCCGAGGATGGCGGTGCCGCGGGTCGGGGTGTCGAGGCCGAGCAGCATCCGCATCGTGGTGGACTTGCCGGCGCCGTTGGGGCCGAGGAAGCCGGTCACGGTGCCGGGCTTGACCTCGAAGCTCAGGTCGTCGACGACGGTCTTGTCGCCGTACTTCTTGGTGAGTCCGTTGGCTCGAATCATGAGAATGACGCTACGGAGAGCGAAGGCCCGTTCCGTCGGACCGGGGGCGGCACCTGGCGGGCGGCTCTAGTACCCAGGTACGACGGTCGCGTCGCACCTGGGGATATCGTCTTGCGCCCTGCCCTGACCTGCGGCGACGATCGCCGTATGAGCTACGAGATACGCGCCGTACGCGCCGACGAATGGGAGCAGGTCAGGGACCTGCGGCTGCAGGCGCTGCAGGATCCCGCCGCGCCCATCGCCTACCTGGAGACCTACGAGGCGGCGAAGGCGCGGCCCGACCAGTTCTGGCAGGACCGCGCCGCCGGCAACTCCCACGGCCGGGACGGGCGCCAGTTCGTGGCGGTGGATGAGCACGGCTGCTGGGTCGGTGCGACAGTGTCGATCATTGAACATGCCGGCCGGGAGGACTTCTTCGGCGTGGTGATGCCGGTGACCGGTGCGCACTTCGTAGGTGTCTACGTGGACCCCGAGCACCGCGGCAGCGGGCTGGTGCAGCGGCTGTTCGAGGCCGCCGCCGAGTGGTCCTGGTCGGTCGAGGGGGTGGAGAGGGCGCGGCTCTTCGTCCACCAGGACAACCACAGGGCACAGGCCGCGTACAAGAAGATCGGGTTCGAACGCAGCGGAGGGGTCGTCCCGTTGGAGGCCGACCCCTCGAAGCTGGAGTACGAAATGGTGCTCAGCAAGCCATAGCGCAGGCCTTAGTTGTACGGACGCTCCGCGCGGCCCGCACGGAGCGTCCGGGCCCACCAGTCCAGCTGGTCCAGCATGGTCTTGGCCGCGCCCGCCGCACCCTGGGGGTCGTGGGCCTTGCCGTCCTCGCCGAAGTGGTCCCAGGCGCCGTGGAAGCTCACGCCGTCGCGGATGGTCACGCAGTGCACCTCGGCGAAGACCTGGCGCAGGTGCTCGACGGCGCGCAGACCGCCGGAGACACCGCCGTACGAGACGAAGCCGACCGGCTTGGCGTTCCACTCGGTGCGGTGCAGGTCGATGAAGTGCTTCAGCTGGGCCGGGTAACTGTGGTTGTACTCGGGGGTGACCACGACATAGGCGTCCGCGGCCTCGACCCGCGCGGCCAGCTCTGTGAGGGCCGGGGTGCGCTCCGTGCCCCAGTTCGGGTGGCAGGCCGGCAGCTCCAGGTCGGCTACGTCGATCACGTCGAGCTCGGCGCCGGAGTGCTGCTCGGCGAGCGCGGTGAACCACTGGCCGACCGTCGGGCCGAAGCGGCCGTCACGGGTGGAGCCGACGATCACGGCGAGGCGGTAGGGCGTGGTGGACATGGCAGGAACTCCTCTTGGTCAAGTGTGTTCGCTATACGGACAGTTGAAGCGAGGGGTGATCAGCGAGTCTGCAGTGTTGTGGGTTCCGCCAGCGGCGCCGGGTCGGTGTTCGTACGGTCAGGGCTCTGTGCGCCGGGCCGGGTGGTACGCGTCAGCGCCGCCACGGCCAGGGCGAGCACGGCCACCAGGCCGGCCACCGCCCACAGCCCGAGCCGCATCGATGCGCTGAACTGCTCGGCCTGGAGGGCCTCCTGGGCCACTCCCGAGGAGATCCGCCCGGCCGCCTCCGGCGAGCCGGCCCGCGCTTCGAGCAGCGCGAGCAGCAGGGCGCCGAAGACCGTGAGCATCACCGCGCCGGTGCCGCCGCGGACCGTGTTGAGGAAGCCCGAGGCCATGCCCGTACGGGAGGGGTCGACCGCGGTGAGCGCCTGGGCGTCGATGATGGCGATCGAGAGACCGGTGGCGGCGCCGAGGATCAGGACCGGGGCGGCGAGCGGAGCGGTGCCCATCCCGGGGTGCAGGACCGCGCCGAGCCAGATGTTGGCCGCGCTGATCAGGACAAGCGAGGTCAGGAGCAGGGTGCGTACGGTCACGCCGCGGTTGACCAGCCGGGCGCCGATCTGGGGCAGCACGGCCATCGGGACGCTCAGGAAGAGCAGCACGAGTCCGGCTTCGCGTGCGCTGAACCCGCTGGTCCCTTGCAGGTACGTGGGCAGGAAGACCATGGCCGCCCCGGTGCCCGCGCCGAGCGCGAAGGAGCCGAGCGGCCAGGCGATGAACGTGCGGTCGGCGGCCAGGGAGATGTCCAGGATGGGCCGGCCGCCGGGGGCGGCGGGCCGCCCCCCCCGGCGTACGAACGTGGGGGGCGCCCCCGGCCCCAGGGGCACCGGGAGCAGGGGGGGGGGCGAACCCCAGCCCTGCTGCGGGCCCTGGGTGATCGCGAACAGGGTGAGGGCGAGTCCGGAGATGAAGGTGGCGGCGCCCGCCTTGTCGACCTTGGGGCGTACGGCGGCCCGCGCGTCCGGCAGGACGACCGAGCCGACGAGGATCACGGCGCCCACGGCCGCGTAGGCGAGGAACGTGGTGCGCCAGCCGAGGGCGTCCACGATCGAACCGGAGACGGTCGGGCCGAGCGAGAGACCGACGGAGCCTGTGGTGCCGGCCAGCGCGAACGCCTTGGTGCGGGCGGGCCCTTCGAAGATCGTGGCGAGCAGCGCGGTGCCGGTGGCCATCACGCCGGCCGCGCCGATGCCCACCATGATGCGGGCGATGTCGAGCAGCAGGATGTTCTGGGCGGCGGCCGAGGCGATGGTGCTCACGGTGTAGAGGAGCGCGCCGAGCGAGAAGAGCCGGCGGCGGCCGTAGAGGTCGCCGAGCGAACCGGCGACGAGCATGAAGGAGGAGGCGGCCAGGAAGTAGCCGGTCACCACCCAGTTGAGGGCCCCGCCGCTCGCGTCGAGGTCGGCGCCGATGCTCGGCAGGGCGACGGTGGTGCCGGACATGGCCATCGGGAGGGTGAAGAGGCCGAGGAGGACGACGGCCAGAGTGGTCCTGCCCCTGTGCGCCGGGGTATGCGCTGCGGTTGCCATGGCGATAAACTACAACGAGCGTTGTAGCTATTACAACGGTCATTGTAATTTTCGGGTCAAGCTAGGTTGAGGTTTGGCATGGCGAAGCAGGACGAGAGCGGGCAAGCCGGACTCCCAAGTGCGCAAAAGCCCCTGCGCAAGGGGATGTTGGAGAAGCGGCAGGCGATCCTCAGGGGTGCTCGGGCGGTCTTCGGGCGCGAGGGCTTCACGCGGGCGAGCATCGACGCGATCGCCGCGGAGGCCGGGGTGTCGAGCCGTACGCTCTACAACCACTTCGGGGACAAGGAAGGCCTGTTCCGGGCCGTGCTGCTCGACAGCTCGGTCGCGGTCACCACCGCTCAACAGGAGCTGCTGGACCGGCACTTCCACAAGTTCCGGGATCCCGAGGGAGATCTTCTCGACATGGTGCGCGAGTGGGTCGGCGGGGCGGAGGCCCACCCCGAGCACTTCGCTCTCGTACGGCAGATCATCCCGGAGGCGAACCGGCTGCCCGCGGACGTACTGGAGGAATGGCAGCGCATCGGGCCGAGGGCGACGCGGGAGGCCCTGAAGCGGCATCTCCTGGCGGTGGGGCGGGACGGGCTCCTGGCGATCGACGAGGAGAACGCGGAGCGGGCCGCGCGGCACCTCGCCCTGTTCACGGCGGGGGCGGTGGCGGCGGAGACGGCCCAGGGGGCGCTCACCCTGGCGCCCGAGCACTTCGACCGCCTGGTGCGGGAGGGGATCGGACTCTTCCTCACGCTGTACGGCAAGTCCGCGGGCTAGACCGGCAGTTCGGCGTCCGGCCAGCGTGAGCGGCCCTGCTCCCGGGAGCGGAGCAGGGCCAGTGTCACCAGACCCTGGTGTTCCGTGCCGGGCGTGAGCAGCTCCGGGAGCTGGGGAAGCGGAGCCACCGCGGCGACATCGTCCAGTACCAAGGTCAGTGGTGGGTCGAGGCGACCGGCAGATGACCGTTCGGCCATGCGCCGGCCGCGCTCGACCACGCTCGACACGAGTGCGGTGAGCAAAGGCATGGCACCGGGCTGCGTCCGTGGATCCTCGATGGCTTCACCCACCACGTAAAGCGTGCCCCCTTCGTCAGCGAAGGAATCCAGGGTGAGGGCATCTGTTCGGTTGGGTGTGCACGCCTCGCGGATATGGATCGAGAAGAGCGAGGACAGGGCGCGGGCCGTCAACTCCTGTGCCATGTCACGGCGTTCGGGGTGCGCGGTGAGCTCGGCCTCGAGTTCGCCTGCCGAGCCGGGTGCGGCATGGGTGTGCGTACGGAGCGTCCGTACCGCGTCCTGGACGTTGCTGCCCTGGGCCCAGCGGTGGACGTGCTTGAAAGCGCGGTTGTCGAGGGCGGCGGCGTGCAGGTAGCTGCGCAGCAGCGTTTCCGCGGTGGCGGCCGTGGCCGCGTCCAGCTTGGCGGTCGGGCGGACCGGGGCGAGCAGGGCCTCGGCTCTCTCCCGCGCGGTCTGCTTGTCCTCGCAGCCGACGGCGGGGTTCCAGTGCATACGGGCCGGGGTGTCGCAGAGATGGCCCGGGTCGTAGAGGAGGACCGGGCCGAGCTTGGCCCGGGCGTCCTTGGTCTCCTCCCAGACGGTGGGGTCGCTCGTGACGATGACGGCTGCGCCCTCGGCGTCCTGGATCGCCTGTACGGCAAGGGGTTTACGGGTTCGGGGGTCGCCCAGGACGAGCGGTTTGCGTTGCCGGGGCAGCGGGGTCCGCGCCTCCGGCGCCTGAGGCACCCGCTCGACCGAAGCCTCCGGCGTCGTGGGCACCGGCGCCTGAGGCGTCAGACTCTGGGGTGCCTCCGGCACCATGCGCTGTGGCGCCTCCGGCGCAAGCTGCTCCGCGACTGCGTCGCGGGAAGACTGTTTGACCGCACGCCACCGCGTCCACGTCCCCAGCACGAACACCGTGAGGACCACGAGCACCATCGCCTGCCCGATCACCAGGCCCCAGAACAGCCCGTAACCGGAGAGCTGCGAGGCCTCAGTGGCGGGCCAGGCGCCGACCAGGTCGTGCGGCGCGGCCACCAAGTGCCTTATCGCAAGAGGTGTCCGGCCGAAGGTCACACCCGAGGGCCACGCACCGTGCGCGAGCAAGCCCGCGAGCCCGGTGGCGGTCCACACCAGGATCGAGAGTCCGAGCACGAACGCGAGGAGCCCCACGAGCAGTCCGTCAGGGATCCCTCCGCCCGATTCCGGTCTGCGGTCCCGGTGATACCCCCGCTCATGCTCGTATCGCATCTCACGCCACCGTGGACTCTGACGACGTACCCATCTGCTGCTCCATGTACAACGCCCTCTCCTCCGCCTCCCGTTCGGCGGCAAGGAGTTCCTCGGAGGCCGAGGCGACCTGATCCGCACCGGACTCCGTCATGGCCCGGTCGGTGTACACCAACGGCCGTTCCATCTCGGTGATGAGGTGCTTGACGACTTGGACATTGCCGTTGACGTCCCACACCGCGATGCCCGGGGTCAGCGTGGGAATGATCTCCACGGCCCAGCGCGGCAAACCCAGGACCCTTCCGGTGGCCCGCGCCTCGTCCGCCTTCTGGGCGTAAATTGTGCGGGTGGACGCCATCTTGAGGATCGCCGCCGCTTCCTTGGCCGCCGCACCGTCCACCACGTCCGACAGGTGGTGCACCACGGCCACGAAGGAGAGACCGAGGCGCCGGCCGAACTTGAGGAGCCGCTGGAACAGCTGGGCCACGAACGGCGAGTTGATGATGTGCCACGCCTCCTCCACCAGGAAGATGCGCTTCTTGCGGTCGGGCCGGATCCACGTGTGCTCGAGCCACACGCCCACAATCGCCATCAGGATCGGCATCGCGATCGAGTTGCGGTCGATGTGGGACAGGTCGAAGACGATCAGCGGGGCGTCGAGATCGATGCCCACCGTCGTCGGCCCGTCGAACATGCCCCGCAGGTCACCGTCGACCAACCGGTCCAGGACCAGGGCGACATCCAGACCCCAGGCCCGTACGTCCTCCAGGGCGACGTTCATCGCCTCGGCCGACTCCGGCTCCGGGTGGCGCAGTTGCTCCACGATGTCGGTCAGGACGGGCTGACGCTCCACGATCGTCTCGTTGACGTACGCGTGCGCCACCTTCAGGGCGAAGCCCGAGCGCTCGTCAAGGCCGTGCCCCATCGCGACCTCGATGATCGTCCGGAGCAGCGCGAGCTGACCGGTCGTCGTGATCGAAGGGTCGAGCGGGTTGAGCCGGATTCCCATGTCCAGGGCGGCCGTCGGGTCGAGCCGGATCGGCGTTATGCCCAGCTCCTGGGCGATGAGGTTCCATTCGCCGACCCCGTCCTCGCCTTGCGCGTCGAGTACGACGACCTGACGGTCGCGGAACCTCAACTGCCGCAGGACATACGTCTTCTCGAGGGCCGACTTGCCGTTGCCGGACTCGCCGAGCACCAGCCAGTGCGGAGCCGGCAGCTGCTGCCCGTACAACTGGAAGGGGTCGTAGATGTAGCCCTTGCCGGAGTACACCTCGCGGCCGATGATCACGCCCGAGTCCCCGAGTCCCGGGGCGGCCGTCGGGAGGTAGACCGCCTGCGCCTGGCCGGTGGAGGTGCGGACGGGCAGGCGGGTCGTCTCCACCTTGCCGAACAGGAAGGCGGTGAACGCGTCCGTGATCGCTGTCAGCGGATCTCGCATGAGCTGGTGCCCCTTACGACGGCTCGGCGGCTAGCGGCGGATGCCGGTCGCGAACGGCAGCGTGTTGACGAAGGCCCGGTGATGCTCGCGGTCGCACCACTCCAGCTTGAGATAGGACTTGCCGGCCGAGGCGCGGATCGTCCGCTTGTCCCTGGCCAGCGCTTCGGGGTTACGGGAGGACACCGTGATGTAGCCGACGAGGTTGACGCCCGCGGCGCCGCTCGCGAGGTCCTCGCCGCGCTGGTCGAGGCGGGAGTGCGCGGCGATGTCGCGCGGGTCGACCGTGCGGTTCATCTTCATCTGACGGGAGGCCTCGGCCTCGTCGTTGGTCTTCTCGGTCAACATCCGCTCGATGGCGATCTCGGTGGGTTCGAGGTCCATCGTCACGGCCACGGTCCGGATCACGTCCGGGGTGTGGACCAGCAGCGGGGCGAGGAAGTTGACGCCGACCGGCGTCATCGGCCACTCCTTCACCCAGGCCGTCGCATGGCACCAGGGAGCACGCGTCGAGGACTCCCGGGTCTTCGCCGTCAGATACGTGGCCTCGCGGGCGTCCAGCTCGGCCGGCCAGGCATTGCGCTTGGTCATGGCCTGGATGTGGTCGATCGGGTGGTCCGGGTCGTACATCGAGTGCACGAGGCTCGCGAGCCGGCCCTGGCCGAGCGGCTGCCGTACGCGGATGTCCGCCTCCTGCAGCCGCGAGCAGATATCCGTGAGCTCGCGCGCCATGACCACGGCGAGCCCGGCGTCCTTGTCCACCTTGCGGCCCGCGAGCGGCCGTGTGGCCTTCGCCATCGCCGCCGCCTCGGCCGCCAGTTCCCGGCTGTAGTGCATGCACGCCACCAGGTAGGCGCGGTGCTGCTCACTGCTGGTGGACACCATGGACTGCAGCTGCTCGTACGAGTCCTGCAGCCACACGGGCGCCTTCTCGTCCCCGCGTACGGTGACGTCCTTGGCGTGCGCGTCGGGGTCGGCCGGGAGGGTGCGGGCGAGCATCTGCAGGCGGGTGACGAAGCCGTCGCCGTTGGCCACGTGCTTGAGCAGGGTGCCGAAGCGGTCGACCAGAGCTTCCTGGTCCTCGGAGTCCCTGAGCCCGACGCCGGGTCCCTCGATCTCGATCGCGGCCGTCACCGTACGGCGGTCTGCATGCAGCAGCACGGCGATCTCGTCGGGCCCGAAGGGGGCGGCGAGCCAGGTGATCCGGCCGATCCCGGGCGGCGGACCGACCTCGATCTCGCGCCCGTCCATCCGCACACCGGCCTCGGGCGCACCCGAGCGGTAGGCGGTGCCCTGGCGCAGGGTGCGCTTGTAACTGCGGTTGATCTCGAACCACTTGAAGATCGTGCGGCCCTTGTACGGGACGTACACCGTCGCGAGCGCGAGCATCGGGAAGCCCATGAGCAGCAGGATCCTGAGGCTGAGCACGGGCACGAGGAGCCCGCACATCATGCCGAGGAACGCGCCCGCGATGATCAGTGCGATCTCGCCGGTCTCACGGTTCTTTCCGATGATCGCGTTCGGCCGGGCGCGGCCGATGAGATAGGTGCGGCGGGGCGTGACCGTATGGGACTGGGTCGTCAACGCCCTTCACCTCCCGAGCGGTTGCTGGTGCGGCTTGCGGTGTTTCCCGTCCGGCGCGAGCTGTGGGTGCCCGTGCTCGGAGTCGTACGGGGCGGGGGTGCGGCGGAGGGGACGATTCCGCCGCCGTTGGATCCGCGGCTGCTGTGGGCGGCGACTCCGCCGGAGGCGGGGTTGGCGGGCCTGGCCTGGCCGCCCTGGTTGTTGTCGCCGCCACGGCCGCGCGAGCTGTGGGTCTTGATGCCCTGCGAGACGAGGGCCGCGGGCGAGGAGATCACGGCCGCGGCCTTGCCCTCGGCGCCCTGCATGATGCGGTTGTTGCGCCCTGCGGCGATCTCGTCGCCGAAGCCGGGTACGAAGCGGTAGATCATCGCGCTGGCGAAGATGGCGAGCAGGATGATGCTCAGGCCGGAGACCACGGCGGAGAACGCGTTCGGCCCGTCCTCGTCACTCAGCGCGCCTGCCAGACCGAGCACGATGACGATGACCGGCTTGACGAGGATCACCGCGATCATGATCCCGGCCCAACGCCGTACGTGGCCCCAGAGGTTCTTGTCGACGAGCCCGGCGTACACGACCGTCCCGAGCAGGGCGCCCACGTAGAGGAGCGCGGCCCGGATGACCAGCTCGAGCCAGAGGATCCCGGCCGCGAGGATCGACACGAGCGAGACGACGATCAGCATGATCGGCCCGCCGCCGATGTTCTCGCCCTTCTTCAGGGCCTCGGAGAAGGTCCCGAAGAACGTGTCCGTCTGATTCCCCGTGGCCTGCGCGATGGCATCGGTGATGCCGTCGGTGGCGGAGACGACCGTGTAGAGGATCAGCGGCGTGAAGGCGGAGGCGAGGACGGTCAGCCACAGGAACCCGATGGCTTCACCGATGGCCGTGGTGAGGGGGACACCTCGTACGGCCCGCTTGGCGACGGCGAGCAGCCACAGGAGGAGGGTGAGGATGGTGGAGGCGGCGAAGACGACGGCGTAGCTCTGCAGGAACTTGTCGTTGGTGAAGTCGACTTCCGCTGTTTTCGCAACGGCGTCGCTGAGCTTGTCGACGGTCCAGCTGGCGGCGTCGGCACAGCCCCTTGCGAGGGAGCTGAGGGGGTCGAGGGTGTTGAGGGCGTCGTCGGCGGGGGTCTTGGGGGCGTCGGATGAGCCGGAGCGGCCGTTTTCGCAGTACTCCTTGGCGGGGCCGTGGATGAGGTCGCACGGGTTGTCGCTCGGGTCCGGTGTGGGCGCGGCGTAGACCCGCGTCGCGCCCAGGACCGCTGCTGTCTGAAGTGCCAGCACGGCACCGGTGACGACGGCCCACTTTCGGTCAGCGCGCATACGTGAACCCTCCGTACTGCTCGACCGCATCCGCGATGTCGTCAGCGCCAGAGGCGCGATCGTCGCCGGGTACGGGGGTCGGACCTGCCTTCTGTGAGTGCGTCACGGCCTGCCAGTGGCCACCTTCGACCCACTCCAGCTCCATCGTGATCGTGAACCAGTCACTGGTCACCGGGTTCGTGGAACCCTCACCCGCGAGCCCGAGCAGCCCCGAGCACCAAACTTCGACGGTGGCCTTGTCGTTGCTGTACGAGGTGACCTTGGTGCCGATCGGTGTCGTACGGGAGACGAACGTGAAGCCCTTGGGGGTCGTGCCGTCCTGGTTCAGCCCGAGGTTCTTGAACAGGTCGGCGGAGTAGGCCTTGTCGAGCGACTCCTCGAACCTCTGGACGCTCTGCGGAGCCATCACCACGGCGAGGATGTTGCGCCGCTTGTCCTTTTCGAACATGTCGTACGAGCCCAGAGCCACCGCGTAGTTGGCGGCAGCGCTCTGCACACCCGTGCGGGACTGCTTGAACCCGACCGGGATTCCGCCGTCCTTTGTGCCGACCGCATCCTCACCAGACGCAGCCGTCGGATTGGCCCCCGGCTTGGAGCCCCCCGACCCGCCGCCGTCCCCGTCCTCACCCCCCTGATTGGCAAAGGCAATCGCCGCGATCAGCAGCACCACCACGCCGACCACCGTGACCAGGGACCGTGAAGCCCGGGCCGGGCGGCGGGGTGCTCCGTAGCCGTCGCCGTCGCCCTCCGGCAGGCGCGTCCGCGTCGTTCCCGTACCGCCGTAGAAGACGTCGTCCTCGGGACCGGGACGATCGTCGTCGTAACCGCCGCCAAGACTCATGACGCGTACGCCCCCTCAACCGATTGCAGAACCGCGCAGTACGACGGTAGCCGTGCCGGTCGCCGCGTGTGCGCGGAGTGGTGACTGGACATCAGGGAGACGCAACCTCAGCCGGTGGGCACGACGGACGAATGGGAATGTGGCCGGGAACAGTCGGTGGTGCCCCGGTCGGCTACTGCGAACTCGGGCACAGGGGAGGCGTCTAGACGGCCATCCCGTACACGATCGTGAAGAGTGTGCCGAGCGATCCGATGATGAAGACGCCCGTCAGGCCGGCGACGATCAGGCCCTTGCCCTGCTCGGCGCTGAAGGTGTCCCGGAGGGCCGTGGCGCCGATGCGCTGCTTCGCGGCGCCCCAGATCGCGATCCCGAGACAGATGAGGATGGCGATCGCCATCACGACCTCGATCATCACGCGGGCTTCGCCGCCCAGACTCCCGAACGGCCCCCAGTCAGGGGCGATCCCGCCGATGATCGTGGTGATGTCGCCCTTTTCGGCTGCCAGAAGCATGTAACTCACCGCCCCTTGTGGGTAGTTCCCGCACCCCCTGCCGGTGCGCAGAGGCCAGGCATCATTGTCTCCGAGATTTGCCCGGCGCATGTCGACTTGCGGCCATCAGTTGCCAGAGTTGTTCCGGAGGCGTGGCGGACCGACGAATACCGCCCGGGACTCCCCCTGGGGGGGGGCCCGGGCGGGATACGGCGGTCCCCATGGTCACTCTGTGGTTCACCGGCGGGGGCGGGGGGGAATGGGCTGGCGGGGGGGCGGAACTCGTGCCCTTTGGGCGCGTCCCTCGTTACCTCCCGCTCAGCGCTGCATCAGCACCACGATGACGCCCGCCACGGCGGCGATCACGGCGAACGCGCCCAGGAAGCGGCCGATCGCGGCGTTGGGGCGCGAGCGCTCCTTGACGATGACGATGCGCAGCCGGACTTCGTTGCCCGCCAGGTAGGCGGGGATCAGGTCGCCGGCGCGGCAGGGCGGGATCTGGAAGGTGGCGTTGATGCCACTGCCCTGGACGGGCAGGTCCACGCCGGTGGCGGCCTGCTCGGCCGTGATCGTGATCGGTATGACCTTGGGCGCCATGCGGTTTCTCCCCCGGAGACGGGTGCGGGACGGCCCGATTGTGCCGTACGGCCCGAGTGGTCAGTTGCGGGCGTAGGAGCCGAGTCCCTCGAGGCAGTAGACGTACTCGCTGATCACGGCGCCGTTCATCGTGTACCGCGAGGAGAAGGCGTACTGCGTCTTCGGGTTGGCGTTGCACTCGTCGAGTTCCGAGGTCATCGGGAAGGTCTGGATGACCTTGTAGTGCGCGTCGCTCGCCGAGCAGGCGACCTCCTCGACGTCGTCGACCTCCTGGGCGGTCTCCGAGTCGGGCAGGGTGCCGTTGAGGCAGGTGCCTTGGTCGTACGGGTCCGGGGCCGGGCTCTCGGACGGGGACGGGCTGTCCGTGGCCGGGTCGCTCGCGGCCGGGGTGGACGCGGCGGTGGTGGGGGTGCCCGAGCCGGTGTTCTTGCTGTCGTCGTCATCGCCCATGCTCGTGGCGAGGAACAGTCCGACGGCGACGGCGGCGGCCAGGACGACCTTGATGAGGCCGGCCCCGACCTTCGATCGGCCCGGAGTGGCGCGGGCGGGCGGCGTGCCGTAGGGGTTCGTGGGCTGCTGCGCCCCCGAGGCCCCGAAGAGGTCGATCTGGATCCTGAGGATGACCTCGGAGGCGCCGACCGTCATGCGGATCTCGTCACCGTGGCGGCACGGCGGGATCTGCAGGGCGATGCGCCGGCCGCCCTGGTCGACCTCGAATATCGCGCCGGTGGTGGCCTGTTGGGGTGTGAGCGTGACGGGGATGACCTGCGGCTGAGGCATGGCGGGCTCCTGTGGTCGCGATGCTGGGGGCGGTGGCAGGATTCTGGCCCGCCGCCTCCAGCGGAAGCGCGCGCTCCACCCACTCGGTCACAAGGCTGTTCCGATCGTTACGCCCCGGTGGCATGTGGGGGGTCTACGACGTGGTCGAACTCCCCTGCGCGGACGCCTCGTTCGAAGGTGTGCCACCTGTCTGTCGTGGTGGTGACCGGGCCCAGGCGAACCGTTCCGTCGGGGGCGGTCGGGGCGGGGGCGCCGGCCTTGATGTCGGCGAGCAGGTCGCCGAACTCGGCCCGGTCCATGCGGTGAACCGCGCCGCTTGGATCGGCGCTCTCCGTGAGCAGGACGGTCGCGTCATCAGCGGCTACGTGGACGCACGACTCGCCCTGGCCGCAGTAGGACGACTTCTGCCATTCGAGCATGGCTGCCTCACAGTTCTTTGCGGACGTTGTGGATGAGGTCTCGTGAGCGCGTGGTGTCGAGGGCCACCGCCGTCATGCGGTCCAGCAGCAGTCGGTAGGACTCCAGTTGTGCCTCCGCGTCCACGAGTACGGGACCGTGGGACTGGTCCAGCGTCACGGTGTCGAGCTGAGGCACGGGGCCCGATACGTAGTAGATCGTCTGCCCGGACCCCGGGTAGGCGCCGATCGCGAACGGGATGACCTGCACGGTGACGTGCTTGCGGTCGCTCTGGTCCAGCAGGTGCTGGAGCTGGTCTTTCGCGACGGAGGTGCCGCCGACGGGTACACGGAGTGCCGCCTCATGGATGATCGCCCGGAACGGTGTCGGTGGTACGCGGTCGAGCGCGGCCTGGCGCTGGAGCCGATAGCTGACACGGTGTTCGAGGTCGGAGCGTGAGAACTCCGGTACGACCTGACGGAAGATCTCGCGGGCGTGATCCGTGGTCTGGAGCAGGCCCGGGATGTGTGCGGTGGTGGCGGAGCACAGGCGTGTGGCGTGCTGCTCCAGCTCGGCGATGTCCAGGAGGGCGCCCGGCAGGTAGTCGCGAAATGTCTCCCACCATCCGCCCTTTCGCTCCGTCGCCAACTCGACGAGACCGTCGAGGTAGTCCTTGTTGCAGCACCGGTAGATGCGTGCCAGAGAGCGCAGCCGTTCGGGGCTGACGCCGAACCGGCTCGCCTCGATGTTGCTCAACTGCGCTTGACTGACGCCCAGTTCGCGAGCGGCCTCGGTGGCGGACAGGCCCGCGCGCTCTCTGAGTCTGCGCAGCTCCGTGCCCAGCCTGATGCGGCGGGCGGAGGCGGCGGTGCGCGGAGCCATGGCTCAACTCCCCTTGTAACCCACACGAATGAAAACGTAAAGCGATTGCAGGAATCGCAAATAGTTTATGTCACTCTGAGTCTCCCGGAAGAGCACCGCGGGACGCCGCGGCAGAGCCACCGCACCCTCAACCACCTATCCCTGAAGGAGACTTCCGATGGCAACCGTAGCCGCACAACCATGGGCGTACACGCTCCAACTGCCCCACGACCCCCGCGCACCCGGAATCGCCCGCGCAACCCTCCGCGCGATCCTCCGTACGTACGGGCTCGACGAACTCACGCCCACCGCGGAGCTGTTGGCGAGTGAGCTCGTCACCAATGCGCATCTTTACGGGAAGGGCGGTCCGTACGGACTCCGTGTCGGGGAGCGGCCCGACGGAGGGCTGCGCGTCGGCGTGTGGGACGCGAACCCGCAGATCCCACCCCCGTTCGTCGGCGTACCCGTGCAGGCGCCGCAAGGCGAGCGCGGCCGTGGGCTCCTGCTCGTGCAGGCCTGCGCGGACCGCTACGGGGCGTACCCGCTGCAACAACCCGGAAAGTACCTATGGGCGGAGTGCGCCCTTCCTTGACGGCGAGAGGAGCTGGGCCAGTTCGGCGCGGGACGACACGCCCAGCTTGGCGCAGAGCCGGTACAAGTGGCCCTCCACCGTACGGACGGAGAGCGTGAGGCGGTCCGCTATCTGCTGGTTGCTGTGGCCCGCCGCCGCGAGGAGGGCGATCTCGCGTTCGCGGCGGGTCAGGGGGAGGGGACGGGCCCAGGCGAGCAGCGCCGGGGTCCCCAGACCCTGGCAGTCCGTGGCGAGGCGGTCGGCCGCGGCGGACTCCGTACCCGCGGACCCCGTACGGCCGGACCGCTGGAACGCACTGGCCGCCTGCGCGTGGGCGGTCGCCGCCGCGGCAGGGGCGCCGGGCGGGGCGGGGGGGGGGGGGGGCGCGCGCGGTGCCTCCCCCCCCCCC
>NZ_JAEIMH010000127.1:0-18008 GCF_016464295.1 Streptomyces sp. N35
GCGGGGGCCGGGCCCTGGGGGTGCGCCGGTGACGCCGGGGCCGCGGAGTTCGAGGTCCGGCTGCAGTACGTCGAGGTGGAGCACGGGCGGGCGGCAGCCGTCGACGGCCTGGGCCGTCGCGAGGTCCGTGAGGACGAGCGCCGGGTTCGCCGTGCTCAGCAGCAGATCCACCCGTGCGGCCGGGTATTCGGGGTCGATCGGCAGATACGCGCCGCCCGCCTTCAGCACCGCGAGGAGCGCGACGGGAAGGTCGGCCGTGCGGGGCAGCGCCACCGCCACCAAGGTGTCCGGACCGACACCCTGCTCACGCAACACGGCCGCGAGACGGCCGGCGCGAGCCTCCAGCTCCCCGTACGAGAGCGTGGTCCGCCCCGAAACGACCGCTGTCGCCTCGGGGGTGCGGGCGGCCTGCGCGGACACCAACTCGGGCACGGTCGCGGCCTGGACCGGCACCGCCGTGTTGTTGAGCAGCGCGAGCCGGCTTCGCTCCTCGTCGCTGAGCACATCCACGCCGCCGATCCGCTTGCCCGGATCGGCTGCCACCTGGCTCAGCACGCGGACGAACCGGTCCACGAGCGCTTCGGCCGTGGAGTGGTCGAACAGCTCCGTCGCGTACTCGAGACGCCCGTACGCCCGCCCGGAGGTGTCCGGCACGATGTTGAAGAACAGATCGAACTTCGCCGTGTCCGTGCCCAGGGGCAACGGCGTGACCGTGAGCCCGGGCAGCTCGATGGGCGACCAGCCGAACTGCCACGCCAGCATCACCTGGAACAGGGGCTGGTAGGCGGTGGTGCGGTCCGGGCTGAGCAGCTCGACCAGGTGCTCGAAGGGCACGTCCTGGTTGTCGTACGCGCCGAGCGCCCGCTCCCGCACCTGGTCCAGGAGCTCGTCGAACGTCGGGTTCCGCGACAGATCGACCCGCAGCACCCACGTGTTCGCGAAGAACCCGACGAGCTCCTCCAGCTGCTCGTCGGCGCGCCCTTCGATCGGACTGCCGATCGTCAGATCGTTGCCCGCACCGAGATGGTGAAGCAGGACCGCAAGGACCGCCTGGGCAACCATCGGCGCCGTCGCACCGTGAGCAGAAGCGAGCCTGCCGATTCCACTGACCAGCTCCGGCGCCAGCTCCAAGTCGACATACCCGCCTCGATGGCTCGCCGACGTGGGCCGCGGCCGGTCCAGCGGCAACTGCACCGGCTGCGGTACGCCCGCCAACTCTCCACGCCAGTACGCCAGTTGCTCAGACGCCACACTGTCCGGGTCACCCTCGTCACCGAGCATGTCGCGCTGCCACACCGAGTAGTCCTTGTACTGCACCGCCAACGGCACGAAATCAGGGGCATCACCCTGCCGCCTGGCGTCGTACGCGGTGATCAGATCGGTGAGGAACGGCGCCATCGACGCACCGTCGGCAGCCGTGTGATGGAACACGAACGCCACCACATGCTCCCGGGGAGCCGTGCGAAACAGCGTGGCCCGCAGGGGAAGGTCCTTGTCGAGTTCGAACCCTGTGGCCACGAAGACGCGCAGCGCCGCGTCCACCGCGTCCGCGCTCACATCGACCACCCGCATCGGGACAGAGGCCTCGGCGGCGGGCACGACCACCTGGTGCGGTGTGCCGTCCTCGCTCTCGACGAGCAGCGTGCGCAGGCTCTCGTGCCGGGTGACGACATCCGCCACCGCCGCGGCCAGCGCCCCGGTGTCCAGCGGACCTTCGAGACGCAGTGCGAAGGGAATGTTGTACGTCGCCGACGGCCCCTCCAATCGGTCCAGGAACCACAACCGGCGCTGAGCGAAGGACAACGGGATCATCGAGCTACTCCTCATCCGTTCATCTGCCGCAGCTGGAGGCGGTTCGACTTGCCCGACTTCTCGACCCGGGCCGCCAGGTCGGCGACGGTCGGGCTGCGGAACACGGTCGTGACCTTCACGTCGACTTTCAGCTCGCTGCGGATGCGGCCGACGAGCCGCGTGGCGAGCAGCGAGTGGCCGCCGTTGTCGAAGAAGTCGGCGTCGATGCCGATGCGGTCCAGGCCGAGCAGCTCGGCGAAGAGACGGCACAGGACTTCCTCGTTGTGGTTGCGCGGGCCGCGCCCGGTGTCCGCCTCGGGACGGTCCGGTGCGGGCAGCGCGCCCCGGTCGAGCTTTCCGCTGGGGGTCTGCGGGAACGCGGCGAGCGGCACGACGGCCGAGGGCACCATGTATTCCGGCAGGTGCTCGCGGGCCAGTGCGGTGAGGGCCGCGACGTCCACGTCGGCGGGGTCGGGCAGGGCCGGCCCGGGCACCACGTAGGCGACGATCCGCTGGTCGTCGGCGCGGTCCTCCCGCACCACGGCGACCGCGCTGTCGACCTGCGGGTGCTTGGCCAGGACCTGTTCGATCTCGCCGAGTTCGATACGGAAGCCGCGGACCTTGACCTGGAAGTCGGTCCGGCCGAGGTACTCGACCTGGCCGTCCTTGGTCCACTTCACCAGGTCGCCCGTGCGGTACATGCGCGCGCCCGGTTCGCCGTACGGGTTGGCCACGAAGCGGCCCGCGGTGAGACCGGTCTGCCCGAGATAGCCACGGGCCAGCTGCACGCCCGCGAGGTACAACTCCCCCGCCACCCCAGGAGCCACCGGACGCAGCGCCGCATCCAGTACGTACACCTGGGTGTTCCACACCGGGGCACCGATCGGCACCCGGTCCTCACCCGGCACGTGCTCCCAGGCGGTTACCTCCACCGCCGCCTCGGTCGGCCCGTAGAGATTGTTGACGGAGCAGGAGGGGAGCAACGCACTGACACGGTTGGCGAGTTGCGGCGGGAAGGCTTCGCCCGCGACCTCGATCCAGCGCAGGCTGGTGCATCCCTTCGCCGACGGCTCTGCCACGAACGCTTCGAGCAGCGACGGTACGAAGTCCGCTCCCGTCACTCCCTCGCGCTGGATCAGGTCCGCGAGATACGCGGGGTCGCGGCGGCCGTCCGGTCGCGCGATCACCATGGCCGCGCCCACCTGCAAGGGCGCGAAGATTTCCGGCACCGATACGTCGAAGCTCGCCGTCGTGCTCAACAGCACCCGGTCCTCGACGCCGACGGAGAAGTGCGAAAGACCCCACGCGAGGCGGTTCATGATGGCCCGGTGCGCCACCGGCACACCCTTCGGACCACCCGTCGAACCCGACGTGAAGATGGCATAGGCGGCGTTGTCCGGCGTCAACTCACGTATGGGGTTCGACTCCTGGAAGCCGGAGACATCCGGCAGGTCGGCGTCGAGTACGAGCAGTGGCTTGGCGCTGGCGAGCACGTGCCGGACCCGGTCCTCCGGCAGCTCCGGGTCGATCGGCACATACGCGGCCCCCGCCTTGACCACCGCATAGATCGCCACCAGCAGATCCACCGACCGCGGAATCTTCACCGCCACCAGCGACTCGGGCCCCGCACCCTGCTCGATCAGCCAATGCGCCAGCCGGTTCGCCCGCCGGTTGAACTCCCCGTACGACAACCGCTCCCGCTCACCGATGAGTGCGAGGGCATCCGGCGTCCGCGCCACCTGCGCCTCGAACGCCGACGGCAACGTGCCGACCTCCACCGGCCGCGCGGTGTCGTTCACCCCCCGCACCAGCCAATCCCGCTCCTTCTCCCCCAGCACCTCGACCGAGCCGACCGGGGCCGACGGGTCTTCGAGGATCTGCTCCAGGACCCGGACGAGCCGGCCGGCCACGGTCTCGGCCGCCTCGTGCTCGTAGATGTTCTTCTGGTAGTCGAGGGAGAGCCGCAGGTAGGGGTCGGAGGAGTTGAGGGTGAGGGGGTAGTGCGAGCCCGCGAAGGGGCGGATGGCGTCGATGGAGATGCCGGCCGAGTCGTTGGCGTCGACGATGCCCTCGCGGTCGACGGGGTAGTTCTCGAAGACGACGATGGTGTCGAACAGGGCGGGCAGTCCGGTGCCGCGCTGGATGTCGGCCAGGCCGTAGTAGTGGTGGTCGATCAGGCTGATCTGCCGGTTCTGCAGATCGGTGACGACCTCGGCCAGTGTACTTGCGGGCAGGCAACGCGCCCGCGTGGGCAGCGAGTTGATGAACAGGCCGACCATCTCGTCGCTGCCGGTCACCTCCGCCGGGCGGCCGTTGACGGCCGCGCCGAACACCACGTCCTGCTGCCCGGTGAGCTTGGAGATCACGATGGCCCAGGCGCCCTGCAGCAGAGTGTTGAGGGTGACACCGAGTTCGGCCGCGCGCCGGGCGAGTTCGCGACCCTTGTCGATCGACAAGGGGACCTCGACGCGGCCGAGCGAGGCGGCTTCACCCTTCGACGGCAGGCCCGCGGCGACGAGGGTGGGCTCGTCGAACCCTTCCAGTTCGGCCTTCCAGCGGGCGGCCGAGGCCGCGCGGTCCTGGCGGGTCAGCCAGGCCAGGTAGTCGCCGTAGGAGCGGACGGGGGCGAGCTCGCCGGCTTCCGCGTACAGGCTGATGAGGTCCTTGATGACCAGCGGCGAGGACCAGCCGTCGAAGAGCGTGTGGTGCGCGGTGAGGATCAGTTTGGACGTGTCCGGCCCGCAGGTGAGCAGGGCGAGGCGGAGCAACGGGGGCCGGACGGGGTCGAGTTGGTCGGCGCGGTCGGCGGCGAGGGCCGCGTCGAGCGCGGCATCTTGGTCGGCCGCGGTCTGTCCGGTCAGGTCGAGGTGGCGCCAGGGCAGGTCGACGTGTTCGGCGACGACCTGGACCGGCTCGCCGTCGGCGGTGGTGACGAACGCGGAGCGCAGGTTCGGGTACCGCTCAAGGAGGGCCTGGCCGGCCGCGCGCATGCGCTCCGGGACGACAGGGCCGGACAGATGGAGCACGAACTGCATGTGGTAGACGTCGAAGGCGCCGTCGGCGAGCGCGGCCTGGAACTGGATGCCCAGCTGGCCCGGTGCCTGCGGCCACACCTCGACCAGGCGGCCGTAGCGCTCCTCCCAGGTCTCGATGTCGCTCTGACGCACCCTGACGAGGGGGGCGTCCGAGGGGGTGAGCCCGCCGGCCCGGCCGCTCGCGGCGTGCGCGGCCATGCCGCGCAGCACCACGACCCACAGGTCGGCGAGTTCGGCGGTCCGCTCGCGGGACAGCACTCCGCTCGCGCACATGAACGCGGCCTGCAGCCGGGTGCCTTCGGGGCTGTCGGTGGCGACCGAGTTGACCTCGAGGGCGGACAGCGCGGGCAGGTCCGGGTCGGGTTCGGCGATCAGCTCGGCGGACCAGGACGAGGGGCCCCAGCCGTCGGTGCGCAGATGCTCGGGCACGTCGGCCTCGGAGATCCGGCCGAGGTAGTTGAAGCCGATCTGCGGCACCGGCAGCTCAGCGAGCTGTTCGGCGGTGTCGGCGTTGAGGTGGCGCAGCAGCCCGTAGCCGAAACCCTTGTCCGGGGCTTCGCGCAGCTGCTCCTTGACCCGCTTGATCGCCTCGCCGGCCGCGGCGCCGCCGGCCAGCACGTCGGCCGTCGACAGGCCCCGCACATCGACGCGCGCCGGGTACATGGTGGTGAACCAGCCCACGGTGCGGGAGAGATCGGCGCCGGGAACAGCGTCCTCCTCACGGCCGTGTCCCTCGAGACGGACGAGCGCGGCACTCTCGGACCCGCGCCACCAGTCGAGCGCGAGGGCCAGGGCGGCGAGCAGCACGTCGGTGCCGGTGCTCTTGTAGGCGGCGGGCAGCTTGGTCAGGACCGCTTCGGTCACGTCGGCGGGCAGCTGCACCCGGACGGTCTCGACGGTGGACCAGGTGTCGAGGGCGGGGTCGAAGAGGCGGGCGCCGAGCGGGGCGTCGGCTCCGGGTGATTCCAACAGGTCCCGCCAGTAGGCGAGTTCGGCCTCGCGCGTGGGGTTATGGGCCTCGTCCTCGAGGGCGGCGGCCCAGCGGCGGGCCGAGGTGCCGACGGCGGCGAGCTCGGGCCTTGCGCCCTCGCGGACCCGCTGCCAGGCCTCGGCGAAGTCGGACATGAGGATCCGCCAGGAGACGCCGTCGACCACCAGGTGGTGAAGGACCACGAGCAGCCGGCCCGCGCCCGACGGCGGGGCGAACCAGACGAAGTCCGCCATGGTGCCGGCCTCGGGGTCGAGGCGGCCGGTCGCGTCGTACAGCTCGGCCTTCGCCAGAGCCAGTGCGGACGGCTCGTCCCAGCGGCCGTCGCAGTCGACCCGGGTGATGAGGCCGGCGGCCCGTACGCTGCCCGGTTCGGCGATGAGCAGGGAGGGCTCGTCGCCGGGGACGAGGCGGGAGCGCAGCAGGTCGTGCCGGTCCAGGACGGCGTCCAGGGTGGCGGCGAGGCCGTCCGCGTCGAGGGCGGCGGGCAGTTCGAGGACCATCGACATGGCGAACCGGTTCGTGCCGCCGCCCTGCCCGAACACATGCTGGGCCACCGGCTGCAGTGGCATCGCCCCGACGCCGCCGCTCTCGTCCTCCGCGAGGACCGGGGCGCGGTCCTTGCGGTCGGAGGCCACCTCGGCGAGGCGGGCGGCCGTACGGCATTCGAAGATCTCCCGGGTGGAGACCTCAAGGCCCCGGGCGCGGGTGCGGGCCACCACCTGGATGGAGCGCAGGCTGTCGCCGCCCACCGCGAAGAAGTCGTCGTCGACGCCGACCCGGTCCACGCCGAGGACGTCCGCGTACGCCGCGGTGATGATCAGTTCGGCTTCGGTGCGCGGCTCCCGGTAGGCCTCGCCGTGGAATTCCGGTTCGGGCAGGGCCGAGCGGTCCAGCTTGCCGGTGGGGCCGAGCGGCAGCTTGCCGAGGGCCACGAAGGCGGACGGCACCATGTAGTCGGGCAGGCGGGCGGCGACGTACTTGCGCAGTTCGGCGGAGGACGCGCCGGCGAGCACGTCCACGTCGCCGATGCCGCCGGCGCCGTCGTCGCCGACGGCTCCCTCGCCCGTGTGCACCACGGAGGCGAGGGGCCGCTTGCCGCCCCAGGGGGCCTCGCGGCTGATCACGACCGCCTCGCTGATGCCGGGGTGGGCAGTGATGGCCGCCTCGACCTCGGCGGTCTCG
This sequence comes from Streptomyces sp. N35, assembly GCF_016464295.1. Lineage (NCBI taxonomy): Bacteria > Bacillati > Actinomycetota > Actinomycetes > Kitasatosporales > Streptomycetaceae > Streptomyces > Streptomyces sp. N35. The sequence goes on from NZ_JAEIMH010000127.1 coordinate 7,000, forward strand.
ATACGGAAGCCGCGCACCTTGACCTGGCCGTCGCCGCGGCCGACGCACTCCAGCTCACCGCCGGGGGTCCAGCGGGCCAGGTCGCCGGTGCGGTACATCCGCTCACCGGCCGGTCCGAAGGGGCTGGGCACATAGCGTTCGGCGGTCAGGGCCGGGCGGCCGTGATAGCCGCGGCCCAGGCAGCCGCCCGCCACGTACAGCTCACCGACGACTCCGCGCGGCACCGGCACGAGCCCTGGGCCCAGGACGTAGGCGCGCATGTTCCCGAGCGGGGTGCCGATGGGGGCGACATCGCCGTCGTCGAAGGCGTCGCCGGCGCCGAGGGTGAAGGTGGTGGCGTAGAAACTCTCGCTCTGCCCGTACGAGTTGACGATCCGCGCCTGTGGCAGGGCTTCGCGCAGGCGGCGCACCAGACGGCCCGGGAGCACGTCGCCGGCGAGGACGACGGTGCGCAGGTGGGGCGCCTTGTCCAGGTGTCCGACCAGTTCACCGAGCACGGAGGGGACGCCGCTGACGATCTGGCCGTCCCAGCCGTCGCGTTCGGCCAGGGCCAGCGCGTTGGGCACGAGCTCGGCGGTGCCGCCGGTGGTGAGGGTGGTGAGCAGCTCGAAGACGGAGACATCGAAGTTGACCGAGGTGGCGGCGAGCATGCGCCAGCCGGGCGGCACGTCGAGGACGCGGGTCAGCTCCTGTACGCCGCCCACGACGTTGCGGTGGGTGATCGAGGCGCCCTTGGGCTTGCCGGTGGAGCCGGAGGTGTACATCACGTACGCGAGGTTGTCCGGGGCGAGCGGCGCGGTGCGGGTGGTGTCGTCCGGGGCTCCGGCGGGTGTCTGCCAGTCGGCGCGCCGGTCGAGCAGGACGCAGTCGACGTCGTTGTCGGGCGTCTGCTGCCAGGTCGCGGTGTCCGTGACGGCGAACCGCGGCGCCGCCTCCGACAGCACGCTGTGGGCGCGTCCGCCGAGGTACTGGGGGTCCAACGGTACGTATCCGGCACCGGACTTGAGGATGCCGAGCAGTGCGGCCACCAAGTCCTCGGTGCGCGGCAGGGCGAGCACCACGAGGTCCTCGGGGCCGGCGCCGCGCCGGATCAGCTCCCAGGCGACGGCGTTGGCCCGGTCGTCGAGTTCGCGGTAGGTCAGCACCCGGCCGTCGCATTCGAGCGCGGGAGCGTCCGGCGAGGCGGCGACCTGGCGTTCGAAGGCCTCCGGGATCGTCAGCCCGTCGTCCGCGGACGCGGCGCTGTCGAAGCGGTGCACCAGTGCGTCGCGCTCGGTGTCGTCGAGGACGTCGACGGCGGTGATCGCCACCTGCGGGTCGGCCACGACCTGGGTGAGGACGCGGACGAACCGGTCGGCGAGCGCGGTGGCCGTCGACCGGTCGAACAGGCTGCTCGCGTACTCCAGACGGCAGCGGGCCCCGCCCTCGCTGAGCGGGACCAGGTCGAAGAACAGGTCGAACTTCGCGGTCTGCGTCTCCAGGCGCCGCACCTCGACCCCGAGGCCGGGCAGCGACAGCGGAGGCACGGGCGGCTGCCAGGAGAGCATGACCTGGAAGAACGGGTTGTACGCGGTGGAGCGGTCCGGATTGAGCAGTTCCACGAGCCGCTCGAAGGGCATGTCCTGGTTGTCGTACGCGGCCAGGGACTTCTCCCGTACCTGCGCGAGCAGCTCCCGGAAGGCGGGGCGCCCGCTCAGGTCGACGCGCAGCACCCAGGTGTTGACGAAGAAGCCGACGAGGTCGCGCAGGTCCTCGTCGGTGCGGTCGGTGATCGGGGCGCCGATGGAGACGTCCTCGCCGCAGCCGAGCTGGTGAAGAAGCACCGCGAGCGCGGAGTGCATGACCATCGAGACGGTGGTCTCCAGCTCGGCGGCGAGCTGTTCCACGCCCTTCAGCAGCTCGGGCGTGATGGCGAAGGGGATCCGGTCGCCCTCGGCGCTCATCACCCGCGGGCGCGGGCGGTCGGCCGGCAGGGCCAGCGGCTGCGGAAGACCCGCCAAAGCATCGCGCCAGTACGCGAGTTGGCGTGCCGAGACGCTCTCGGGGTCGGACTCGTCGCCCAGGACGTCGCGCTGCCACAGCGTGTAGTCCGCGTACTGCACCGGCAGTTGCTCCCACTCCGGTGCCCGGCCCTCGCCGCGGGCCGCGTACGCGTCGGTCAGGTCCCGGAACAGCGGCCCGAACGACTCGCCGTCCACCGCGATGTGGTGGGCGACGACGACCAGGGTGTGGTCGGTGGGCGAGGAACGGAGCAGCCGGGCCCGGATGGGCGCGTCCGCGGCCAGGTCGAAGGTCGCGGTGGCGGTCGCTTCCACGGCCGCCGCCACTTCCCCGTCCACGACGTCGGCGACGGGCAGCTCGAAGGACTGCTCCCCCGGCCCGAGCACCCGCTGGAAGGGCGTACCGTCGTCGCCCTCGATGATCACCGTGCGCAGCACCTCGTGCCGGTCGACGACGTCACGCAGCGCCGCCTGCAGCGCCCCCACGTTGAGTTCACCGGTCAGCCGCAGGGCGAACGCGCCGTTGTAGGTCGGCGAAGGGCCCTCGAACCGGTCCACGAACCACAGCCGACGCTGGGCGAACGACAACGGGATCATTGTTTCTCCAAATCGGCGAAAACCTGGGGGCTGAGGCGTGCTTCAGTTCATGTCGAGCAGGTCGAGGAGCTCGTCGTTGTAGAAGTCGTCGATGGAGCAGGCGCCCGACAGCGTGGAGAAGTACCGGTCGATGTGCTCCTGGTGGCCGACCAGCTTCTGCAGCATGTCGACGCGCCCCTGGGGCTTGAGCTCGGCCACGTTGAGCGCGCCCTGGTAGTGGCTGAGAGCCTCGCCGCTCAGGTTGTTCTCGTAGGCCCGCAGGGCGGAGGCGAGCGCGGCGTCGTCGTGCAGCTTGTCGCCGATGTTGTCGGTCAGCGTCTGGGCCTGGACGAAGGCCTCGGTGATGCCGCGGGCCGTGATCGAGTCCTTGTGGTTGACCGCGTCGCCCACGAGCACCCAGCCGGGCCCGTACGCCTTGCGGAAGTAGTTCTCCTGGTGGCCGGTGCCGTACAGCTGCTCGACGCGCTCGCCCGACTGCATCCGCTCGAAGAGCTCGGGCGCCGTGGAGCGGAAGGTCTCCAGGTAGAAGGGCTCGACGCCCTTGCGGACGTCGTTGTACTCGTCCTGTGGGAAGTACGTCATGAGCAGCGTGAGGTCGTCGTTGGTGGGGATGACGCCGATCCAGCGGCCGGGGCGCTCGTACAGCTCGAAGTGCGTGGGCACGTTCGCCCAGTAGCTGTAATACGTGCAGGTCACCCTGGGGTGCTCGATGACGTTCTGCGCACCCGTCTTGCGGGCCACCAGCGAGCGCATGCCGTCGGCGCCGACGACGAGCCGCGCGCGTGCGGTGGTCTCGGTGCCCGCGGGCGTCGTGTACTTCACGCCGACGACGCGGTCGTCCTCCCACAGCAGGTCCTTGACGGCAGAGCTCTCCTGGAAGTCCACGCCGGCTTCGACCGCTCCTTCGGCGAGCAGCGGGTCGAGTACGTAACGGCGGGGCGCATAGGTGTAGTTCAGGCCTTCGAGCGGCAGCGAGAAGCCTTCGACGCGGACGCCCGGACCTTCGTAACTCTGCTTGGTGATCTTGCGACAGCCGGCGCGCTCGAGCTTGTCGAGCAGGCCCCAGCGGCTGAGCAGGGACATCCCCTGCATGTGGATGTAGTGCGAGGACAGGGTGTCCTGCGGGAACTTCGCCTTCTCCAGGAGCAGGACCCGATAGCCCTGCCGCGCAAACAGCATGGCGGTCGGCGAACCCGCACAACGGGCACCGATGACAATGACGTCGTACATGGCGCGCCTCTCTAACCAGGTAGTTTCTTGACGCAGCGCGGCTGCGGCGAAGGCCTTCAGGCCGTGGGGCAGAGGGATTCGATGTAGGCGGAGATCGACGCCACCGTCGGGTGGAGGAACATCTGGTCCATCGGGACCTCGACGTCCAGCTCCTCCATGAAGGCACCCTGGATCTTCACCATGATCAGGGACTGGCCGCCCAGGGCGAAGAAGTCGTCGTCGGGCGCGATGTCGTCGCGCCCCAGTTCCCGGCACCAGATGGCGCGCACACGGTCGGCTGTCATCGGTTTCCTTTCGGGGTCGTCGTCGGATCCGGTCGCTATGCGGCCGTGCTGCTGTGGGCGTAGGACTTCTCGAGGGCCGCGACCAGCGCCGGGCGGTCGACTTTCCCGTGCGGGCTCAAGGGGAGCCGGAGCACGTTCACGAACCGGGCGGGGACCATGTTCCGCGGCAGGGTGCGCAGCAGTCGGGTGCGTACCTCGTCCTCGGTGAGCTCCTCACGCGTGGGCACGATGAACGCGGTGAGCTCGGCGTCGCCCGCGGGGGTGTGCACGACGGCGACGGCGGCCTCGCGGATGCCGGCGAGCCGGCCGAGCGCGCGCTCGATGTCGGTGGGGTCGATGCGCATACCGCGCACCTTGACCTGCGCGTCCATCCGTCCGGCGACGATCAGTTCACCGGACTCGGTCACGAAGCCGCGGTCGCCCGTGCGGTAGAGCCGCACAGCTGCACCGTCGACCTCGACCGTCTTGAACTTCGCGTTCTCGGGGCCCGCGGCGCCCAGGTAGCCCGCGCCGACGCCGGCCCCGGCGATGCAGATCTCTCCGTGCTCCCCCGCCCCGACCGGGCGCAGTTCCTCGTCGAGGAGGTGGATGTCCGTGTTGTACGCGGGCAGGCCGACCGGCGGGATCTCATGATCCGCGCGCCAGTAGTCGGCCAGGTCGTAGGAGGTGGCGACGTCGGTGCACTCGGCGACGCCGTACTGGTGCAGCAGCGTGCAGGTGTTGCCCTCGCGCCGTGCCCAGCCGGCGAGCCGTTCGGCCTTCAGCGCTTCGCCGCCGAACAGGATGTAGTCGAGCCGGGAGAGCGCGTCGCCGCTGCGGGCCCGCTCCCAGTCCACCAGGACGTACAGGATGCTGGAGGCGCAGTGCACCACCCGGACGTCGTGATCCTTCAGGACGCGATAGGCCATCATCGCGTCGAAGTTGCGGCTGGCGAGGAGGTGCTGGGTGGCGCCGCAGAACAGCGGTGTCATCAGGGCCCGTTGGGACAGGTCGAAGCCGAAGGCGCTGACGACCAGGTTGTGCGAGGCGTTGTCGAGGCCGTACTCGAGCTGCAGCCAGTTCATGAGGTTGAACCAGCCCTCGTGCCGTACGGCGGTGAGCTTCGGTGTGCCGGTGGAGCCGGAGGTGAACACGGCGTAGCACAGGTCGTCACCGGTGACCTCGACGGCGGGGGAAGTCGCCGGCAGGCCGTCCAGCTCCTGCGCGATCCGGTCCAGGTCGACGAGGTCGGCCTTCGCCGAGCCCACCATCTCCGCCGTGGCCGGGGAGGCCACGATCAGGGCCAGGTCAGGGACCTGGCCCAGCAGCAACTCGAGACGCTCCGCCGGGTAGGCCGGGTCGAACGGCACGTAGGCCGCGCCCGCCTTGATCGTGCCGAGGATGGCGACGAGCAGGTCGACGGTGTAGTCGAGGCAGATGCCGACCAAGGCGCCGCGGCCGTGCCCGCGCGCGATCAGGAAGTGGGCGAACTGGTTCGCGCGCGCGTCCAGTTCCGCGTAGGTCACCTGCCTGCCGGCCCGGACGACGGCGACGGCATCCGGTGCCGCCGCCACGTTCGCCTCGAACCGGTGGTGAACGACAGGCTTCGGGGGCAGGGCGACCCGCTTTCCCTCAAGGATCATCAGCTGACTCCGTTGTGAAGACGGTCCGGTGGGCGGGCCGCCGGCTCGCCCCGGGGAGGAGGGGCGGGCCGGCTGGTCGGGGGGTGGTGCGCCTTGCGCGTACTGCCCGGATTCGCCCAGGCAGGCGGGCACGCGCCACTGTGTCCGGGTGTCCTGGCGTCCCGGTGGACGGCGCGGCGTTGCCGCATCCGAGCAGCGCGGCGGACACGGCCTAGGTCATCGGTGTCTCGAAGGTCTCGAGCACCCGGGCCACCCACTTGTCCAGCGGCAGTCCGTGTGCGGCGGCGGCCTTCGAGCAGTGCTCGAGTTGTCGGGCCGAGAGGTCGACGGTGATCTGGGCTGCCGGCTCCTGATCGGCCGGCCGCGGTGCCTGCTGTTCCTCGCTGTCGGGGAGCGCCTGGGTCTCGTCGCTCTGTGCGGCGAGGGCGGCTCGGACCGCCCGGCGTAGTTCGTTGCGTGACCACTTGTGCTGTTCGGCCTTGCGGAGCCAGTAGTCCTGCTCCGGCGGAGCCAGCCGGGTCACCTCGGCGTGGTGGGCGAAGCTGAGGGCGTCGCGTCTGCGGTGGTGCTCGAACCGCCGGGCCACCCACGCGTAGTTGCGCAGGGTCTGGTAGTCGAGCCCGGTGCGCTCGATCGCCTCCTTGTAGCGCCGCCAGCCGTAGGTGGCCTCGCCGTAGAGCAGCCAGTCGGCGAGCCACCAGGCCGAGGAGTTGGCAAGCTCACGGAGGTTGGCCCCGATCTGCTCCCAGGACCGCTCCGGCAGGTTCTCCGGAAAGGTCATCCCCGACTTCTGCACCGTGGCGGGCGTTCCGGCGAGGGAGGGCATGATCTGGTGCTGCGCCGCCGGCTCAGCGCCTCGCGCCGACGTCGCCCGGTGTGCGCCCGTGGTCCGCGCAGCGCCCGTCACCTGATTCACCCGCCTCTCGGATCACCTTGCCGAAGACCGTGGTGTCAGCCCGCCGCCATCGCCTCGCGCAGGCTCTTGGGACGCAGATCGGTCCAGTTCTGCTCCACGTACTCGAGGCACTCGGCGCGCGACGCCTCACCGAAGACGGTGCGCCAGCCGGCGGGCACCTCGGCGAACACCGGCCACAAGGAGTGCTGCTCCTCGTCGTTGACCACGACGTAGAAGCGACCGTCCGTGTCGTCAAAAGGGTTCGTGCTCAACTGGGGCACCGTCCTTGTCCGTCATGGGGCACTCATGGGTCACTCGCGATGCACCATCGCCGTGCCGGGGGCTTCGTCGCCCCGGGACGGTCCACCGGACGCCCGTCCGGTCGACAGGACATCCGGCGCCGTGGGCGGCCCGGCGATGCCCCGTCACCGTAGGAAGCGGTCCGGCGGCGCGCCAAGCGCGGTCCTCTTCAGGCGCCCGTGGCGCTCGCCACGGCTCGGATCCTCTGTACCGCACCGCTCGCGGTGTGCCACGATGCCGCGTTCACCGATCGGTCGCCCTTGCCCGAAGGGCCGTTGCCGCGCCGCCGTGGCGAGGGTCGCGGCTGAGCCCGCCCCACCGAGGGAGACGAACGATGGTGCCGTCACCACAACCCCTGCGTCTGTTCGTCCTGCACCACGCGGGCGGCTCCCATGTGACCTACCGCCACTGGCCCGCGGCGCTGCCCGGCCACTGGGACGTGACGCTGCTCGACGCCCCGGGCCGTGGCCGGCATATCGGCGCGCAGCCGCTCGACGACGCGGGCCGGCTCGCGGACTTCCTGCTGGGCGAGATCGAGCCCGAACTACCGGTCCCCTACGCCCTGTTCGGGCACAGCATGGGCGCCCTGATGGCGTACGAGATCGCCCGCCGGGCCACGGACAGGGGCCTGCCCGTCCCGGTGTGGCTGGGTGTCTCGGCCCGCCCGGCGCCCATGGCATCGCCCGCGCAGGTCCGGTCGCCGGGATGGCACGCGCTGCCGGACGCCGAGCTGCGCACCCGGCTGCAACAGCTCGGCGGTACGCCGGACGGGATCCTCGACGATCCGTCCCTGTGGGCGCTGTACTCCCCGGTGATCCGGGCCGATCTGCGCGTGGTGGAGAGTTGGCGCCCGGCGCCCGGCGCCGGGCCGCTGCCCACCGCGCTGTCCGCCTACGCGGGCCGCGACGACTTCGCGGTCTCCCCGCTGATGGCCGGCTGGGAATCGCACGCCGAGCACTTCCTGGGGCAGCTGACCTTCGACGGCGGCCACTTCTACTTTCTGGACGACCCCGCACCGCTGCTGCGCAGCATCGAGCGGGACGCGGAAACTGCGCTGCGGATCCTGAAGGACCGGTCAACTGCCGTGCAATAGCGGCGAGTTGAGTACACCGCCGGCAACGCCCGATGGCCGGATCGCGCTGTTCGCGCGGAAGAACGTCTGCCTACGCTGCCGCCCACGAACCGTACAAGTGCGGATCAAGCCACGTACGGCTGACGCTGAGGAGCGGGGCAATGACGATTCCGATACGCAGATCAAGAACCGGTGCGGGCGCTGTGGCGGCGCTGCTGCTCACGGCCGCGACGCTGACCGGGACGGCGCACGCCGCGCAGGACACTCCCGCGGCCGGCGCTTCCGGGGCCAGCACCTCCGACGCGGCCCCCGGACACCAGGCCACCCTCAACGCGCTGCAGGCCGCCGTGCAGGCCGGCGTCCCGGGGGCCGTCGCGGAGATTCGGGACGGGAACGGGACGTGGCGGGCCGCAGTCGGTGTGGGAAACCGCCAGACAGGCCAGTCACGCAACCTGAACGACCGGTTCCGCATCGGCGGGCTCACCAACACCTTCGTGGCGACGGTCCTGCTGCAGATGGAAGCGGAGGGCAGACTCAGCCTTGACGACACGGTGCAGCACCATCTGCCCGGGGTGGTCACGGGCAACGGCAACGACGGCAGCAAGATCACCGTACGGCAGCTGCTCAACCACACCACCGGCCTGTACGACTACCTCGCCGACCCGACGTACTACGAGACGTACACCTTGGGCGACGGCTTCCTGCGGCACCGCTACGACACCCTGACGCCGCAACAGCGCCTGCGGGTGGCCTTCGCCCACCCGCCGAGCTTCCCGGCCGGATCGCGGCACTCGTTCTCGCACACCAACGACCTGCTGGCCGCCCTGGTCGTCGAGGCCGTCGGCAGCACGTACGAGGAGGAGGTGCGCCGCCGCGTCATCGCGCCCCTCGGACTGACGGCGACGTCCCACCCGGGCACCGGCACCGCGCTGCCCAAGCCCAGCAGCCGCCACTACTCGAAACTCTTCTACGGCACCCAGCCGGACCGGATCGACGACGTCACCGCGCTCAACGGTTCGCAGAACTGGGGCGACGGCGACATGATCTCCAGCGCCGCCGACCTGAACCGGTTCTACGGGGCCTTGATGGGCGGAAAGCTCCTGCCGGCGCGGCAGCTGGCGGAACTGAAGGCGGCGGTCGTCAACCCCGACTTCCCGAGCTCGTCCTACGGCTTGGGCGTAGAGCGGCTCACGATGAGCTGCGGCACGGACGTCTGGTACCACGACGGGGGCGTGGTGGGATCGCTGACCGTCAGCGCCTTCACCGAGGACGGCCGCCGCGCGCTCACCTTCAACTACAACGGCGACTGGGAGTTTTCCCAGCTCCTGGCCACCATGAGCGCCGAGTTCTGCCCCGCCTCCACCACCCACTGAGGCGAGACGCGAGCGGCTGCGGGTAGGACGGGCACAGGGCGCGTCGACCACGCGCACCCACACGTCATCTGCTGATCAGGAGAGCTCTATGACTATGCGGGTAGCCGTAGCCGGGGCCACCGGTTACGCGGGAGGTGAACTCCTGCGCCTGCTCCTCGGCCACCCCGAGGTGGAGATCGGCGCCCTGACCGGGCACTCCAGCGCGGGACAGGCGCTGGGCGGCCTGCAGCCGCACCTGGCCGAACTGGCCGACCGGGTGGTGGAACCCACCACCGCTTCGGCCCTCGCGGGCCACGATGTCGTCTTCCTCGCCCTGCCCCACGGGCAATCGGCCGAGCTGGCCGCCCAGTTGGGCGAGGAGACGCTCATCGTGGACTGCGGCGCCGACTTCCGCCTCGCGGACGCGGCCGACTGGGAGACGTTCTACGGCTCGGCGCACGCCGGCACCTGGCCGTACGGGCTGCCCGAACTCCCCCATGCCCGATCCCAGTTGGCGGGCACCCGACGGATCGCGGTGCCGGGTTGCTACCCGACCGCCGTGACGCTCGCCCTCTTTCCCGCCTACGCCGCGGGCCTCGCCGAACCCGAGGCGGTGATCGTCGCGGCGTCCGGCACCTCCGGCGCGGGCCGAACCCAACGGGCGGATCTGCTCGGCGCCGAAGTCATGGGTTCCATGCGGCCCTACGCAGTGGGCGGCGAACACCGCCACACACCCGAGATGGTGCAGAACCTCAGCGCCGTCGCGGGCCACCGCGTCGCCGTGTCCTTCACCCCGACGCTGGCCCCGATGCCGCGCGGCATCCTCGCCACCTGCTCGGCCCTGGCACGCCCGGGCGCCACGGCCGACGGGGTACGCGCCGCGTACGAGAAGGCCTTTGCCGACGAGGTGTTCGTCCGGCTGCTCCCCGAGGGCCAGTGGCCGAACACCGCGGCCGTGTGCGGGTCCAACAGCGCCCAGGTACAGGTGGCGCTCGACACCTCGACCGGCCGGATCGTCGCGATCAGCGCCATCGACAATCTGACCAAGGGCACCGCCGGAGGCGCCGTGCAGAGCATGAACGCCGCCCTCGGCCTGCCCGAGCCCATGGGGCTTTCCACGATCGGAGTGGCACCGTGAGCGTCACCGCAGCGCGAGGTTTCACCGCGGCCGGCATCGCCGCGGGCATCAAGGAGAACGGCAGCCGTGACCTGGCCGTCGTCGTCAACCACGGGCCGAGCCATGCCGCGGCGGGCGTCTTCACGTCCAACCGCGTCCAGGCGGCGCCCGTCCACTGGTCACGGCAGGTTCTCGCGGACGGGAAGGTCCGCGCGGTCGTGATCAACTCCGGTGGCGCCAACGCCTGCACCGGCCCCAAGGGGATCGAGGACACCTACGCCACCGCCGAGAAGACGGCCGGGCTGCTGGACGTCGACACCGAGGACGTGGCGATCTGCTCCACCGGACTCATCGGAGTGCTGCTGCCCCTCGGACGTATCCTGGCCGGCCTCGAGACCGCGGTGGGCCGGCTGTCCGCGTCGGGCGGCGAGGACGCGTCCCGCGCCATCATGACCACCGACTCGGTGCCCAAGACCGCGGTCGTCGGCAAGGACGGCTGGACCGTCGGCGGGATGGCGAAGGGCGCCGGAATGCTCGCGC
>NZ_JAEIMH010000128.1:0-1535 GCF_016464295.1 Streptomyces sp. N35
GCCATCTGTCTTCGATTGAGCCGGCCACCCGTGTGTCCTTTCGCTGGTTCCTACAGCAGATCGTCCAGCATCTTGAGTCGCTTCTTCACCCAGTACCGGGGGACACCCAGCGTGCGTGCGACGTCGTCGAGGCTGCGGGCACCTTCGGTCGCCTTGAGGAGATCACTGACGGGGATGGCTGCTGCGGCGACAAGCTGGTCCGCCTGGTGCTCTTCCTTGCTCGAGCTGGGCCGGAACAGGAAGCCGCGGTAGAAGGAGCACCCCCTGTGCCCGAGGAGGATGTGGGCGAGCTCGTGGAGGAGGAGAAACCTTTCGAGCAGGGCTGATGCGTTTTCGACGATGAACACAGTCTGCTCGCCGGTCTCCTCGTTGGTGACGAGCATGGCGAGTGTGTTTCGCGTCCACCGCCTCTCGACTTGGATCCCGCGCTGTTTCAGCGCTGCCTCGGGGTCGGCTACGCAGGCGGCGAGCTCTGACTCCGGGTCCGTTGGCGGCTCGTTGGGTGGGGACGGAGGCGCGGTTGCTGTCATGGCCGGGCCCTCCAATTCGCGCGTGGCGGAGGTGTATTGCCTGTTTTGTAGACCGCAGGCTGGGCCGAATGGCCGTCAACACGCGACGCTCGGTGGTTGGCGGCTGAACAATTCATCCGGTCGGAGGACACGGCACCCTCTCTGGCTGCGAGCCGAGTGCCCGAGCGATCTATCGAACAGGTGTACGTTTTTATCAGGCAGAAGACGCCTCATCAAGCGCAAAAGCCCCGGTCGGCGTCACCCGACCGGGGCTATCACTCGTTCGAGTGACAGGCGCCAAGTACCGTCAATCTCCTGACGTGTCGCCCTGCTGCTCTTTGGTTTTGCGCTTGGCCTCGAGGAACTCGATGGCCCGCGCAACATCATCCGGCGCCGGCCGACCTCCGAACGCTGCCACTGTGTACCGGGATTGTGCGGCGCGAGGCGTGGTTGGAACTGGATGTGCGCGTCGCGCAGGTGTCGACCGAGCGTGCTCCCAATCGGCCTCGGTTGGTTCTGTCCGGCCGAACATCGCGGCGTGGAGCACTGCGTCCAAGTAGATCCTGAACTCCTCTGCTCGGGCGGCTGCGTCCGCTCCTTCAGCTGTCAGTCGACTTGAGTAGCGTTGCAAGTCGTCCTGGAGCGACCTGTCCAGCAGGTAGAACTCCCCTTCGTCTTGGTCGAGCTCAGTAAAGACGTAGTCGGCAGGGAGTACTCCCAGGCGAATGGCCTCGGCGGCAATGGCCTTGTTCGTTGCATTGCGCCGCCGGAGGAGTTCCCGGTATTGGGCTTGCTGAGCCCGTAGCCCCTCGGCCTCGTGCTCGCGTTGGCGAAGTAGCTCGGAGGAGTTAAGGAAGGCGTCAACCATGAGGAGGATCGCCTCGCGCTCCTTCTTCGTGAGTTGGTTAGCCCTTGGGGGTAGCACGAACGGCTCAGCTGGCCGATCGCGGTAGATCCCCGCGGCCTTCTCGACCTGGCTGCGTGGTACGTCGAGGGCGAGCGCAAGGCCCTCGATGGTGGTTTCTG
>NZ_JAEIMH010000128.1:1587-3577 GCF_016464295.1 Streptomyces sp. N35
CACCCGGCCGCCACTGCGGGCAGCGGCTGCGCGATTGCTGAGGGCGCGCCCGCGAGTGCCGAGGGCGGCAAGCCGGTTCACTACGAGCTCTTGAAGGTCACTTGGCATGCCGGTCAATCTCCTTGGATGCCTGCGATTAGACGAAACCGGTCGGCGGCGTGGCTGGCTAGCAATCTACGTGCGGCTGAGCTGCACCTCGTACGTGCCAAGGGTATGGCGCTGCATGTGCCACTAGCCAAGTTGGCTAGTAATGTCGTACGGTGCATGCGGCAGTAGACAATTGGTGATCCGGGAGGCAAGATGAGGTATGTCCGAAACCGCAAGCAATCTCGCGAGGTCTGGATGCGCGTAATAAATGGGCCTGGCCTGCGGCGTCGTAGGCAGCGACTGGGGTACTCCCAGCGCAATCTGGCCGCGCTTGTCGGGTGCGCTCACGGCACCATCGGGTTCATCGAAACGGGGCGAATGCCGACGTGCAGCTTCAAGCTCGCGAACAAGATCTGTCGATGGCTTGACGTCGACCTGGAGGACTTCTTCGAAGAGCGCGAGGCCTCTGCCGTACCCAAAATGCCGCATGGAGCACGCGGCACGCGCCGCGCGGTCGCGGTGTGACCGTGAAACAACGAACGGCCACCCCGCTGGTACCGGGATGGCCGCTGATCCAACGCGAACGTTGAAAGGAATTCGATGAACAGCATCGCACACATGAGGAGCCCGCTGCAGCGGGTCACTGATGCCCTGCAGCGTTTCAACGATGCGGAGCGTTCGGCTCTGCTGAGGGAGCGTCCGGAGTGGGTGTGGCTCGGAGAGGACGACGGCCCGGTGTTCGTCCTGGCTGATTCGGAGCGCCTGCCGGAAGGGGTGCGAGTCCGGGGCGTGGCGAGGACCGGCGAGGGCCGCTACATGACGACCGGGGAGTTGGCCGTTGAGTCGGCCAACCCGGCCAACCTGAGCTACCGCGAGTACCTGCTGGATCGCCTCGGGGACGACGACTGGAGCGACAGCTGCCAGCTCCAGGTGTGTTCTCTGGCCCATGGTCTGCAGTGGGCCACGCTGCTGGACATTGCCGAGCTGGCCGAGCTGATGGGCCTGTCGCTGTCGGGCGAAGTGCTGCCGGCTGCGGCGTGGGCCCGCTCGTGGGAGACCTCGCCGACGCTCTCGGACAAGACTGCGATCGCTCTGGCTGATCTTGATCAGCAGTGGGCGGCCGAGGAGGGAACGGCACTGTGACGAACGAGATCGCATTCACGGAGTCGAAGTCGCTGCGCGCGGAGTACGCCGACCGCACCGATGTGCTCGACAAGGTCAAGGCGCTGACGATGATGCCCGACGGCATGCACGTCACAACAGAGATGGTGGCCAGCTACTACGAGGTCGGCACGGAGGCCATCAAGAGTCTCGTCAAGGACAACCGGGCTGAGGTCGAGTCCAACGGACTCGAGGTCCTTGAAGGGCAGCGGCTGGCTGCGCTGCGGCGCGAGTTTGCGAGGTCCTTCGAGGACCTCGCAAATCCGATCAGCCCCATGACTCGTTCGCTGGCGCTTTTCACGCGGCGCGCAGTGCTGAACGTTGGGCAGCTGCTGAGGGATTCGCCCGTCGCACAGCAGGTGCGGTGCCACCTCCTCGATGTCGAGGCTGGAGCTCGGGAGATGTCGCGTGCGGAGATCCTCCGCCTGGCACTCGCAGCCGAAGAGGAGCTCTCCGCCGCAAAGGCTGAGATCACCGTGTTGAAGCCGAAGGCCGCGTACGTCGACGAGGTCGTGGATGCGGCTGACATGACACAGATCGCCGGGCTCTCCGCGAACATCGGGACGCACGACAAGTACCTGCGTGACTTCCTGGTTCAGCACCGCTGGATCTACCGCAAGCACATCGGCCGCCGCTTCTCCCAGAAGAAGCAGTGCATGGTCGACGTGCACGAGTGGTGGCCTACCTCGTACAGCAAGAAGCACGACTACTTCCGGCTGCGTCCCCAGCACAACGCGCCCCG
>NZ_JAEIMH010000128.1:3640-7953 GCF_016464295.1 Streptomyces sp. N35
GCGCCTGTACTGGCGCCATCACGACGGCGGTCAGCTGGAGCTTGGGGGAGCGGCATGAGCGCGATCCCTGAGCGGCCGTACGAGATCCCGGAACAGCAGTTCCTCAACACGGTGCAGGCTGCCGCGATGATCGGGCGCAGTGTGAACACGCTCAGGATCTGGCGGCATCGCAGGCGTGGCCCGAAGTCGTTCCTGATGGACGGCGCGGTCATGTATCCGGTCGCGGACCTCACCAAGTGGCTCGACGAGCTGTTGGGGAGCGACCCGTACTACAACCCCGCCAATGATCCGACCAGCCAGGTGCTGCGTCCGAAGCGGAATCGTTCCGGCCGGCGCGTGGATGAACGGGGGGCTGCGTGATGGGCCTGTCGATCGACCAGTCCTGGATCGCTGACGTCCAGCCCGTGCCGCCCGAGCAGCAGTCGGTGGCCCGCGCCGTCGTCGAGCGGCTGGTCACCGACCCCTACGAGCAGTTGCTGACATTGCAGGCGCTCGGCCTGGACCTCGACAAGAACGCCGATGACCTGGAGGAAGAGGTCTCATGAGCATGTTCTTCTGCGGCGTGTATGTGACCGCGCTGCTTGCGCTGCTGGTCGGCGGGTGTCTGTGGACGCTGCGTGAGCCGGGCCGGTGGCGGCGGAAGGTCAAGTACCTGTACGTGGCCCCGCAGGGCGTTGACCTGCTGCGCCCGGTGGTGGACACGGCGCCGGTGGTGCCGGCGCAGCGGGTGTGGCTTCCCCGCCAGGCCTGCGGACTTGCGCGGTGACCGGCTATGAGCGAGCGCCTGGTCCTCGCCGTCTGTCTGGTCCTGCTGGTGGTGCAAGTTGCGCTGGTGGCGTGGATGTTCACCGACCGGAACAAGAAGGGGCCCGGGGCGTGACCAGCCTGGCTGACGTCACGCTCGCCTCGCCGGAGGCTGCGGACCTTGCCGCCTACGTCGACGCCTGCGACAGCGGCCTGCGGACGGACGTGCTGTTCGCCGCGCAGCAAGCGATGCGGGACTCCCTCGAAGAGTGGGAAGTACGCGGGCTGCTCGTCGACGAAGTGCTGGCCACCGCCGAGGAGCACATCCGCACCGGCTACGTGCTGGGGATGTGCATCGTCAGCAAGCTCGCCGCCGCCGAGCTCCGCCAGCGCGACGACGTCATGGCTCTCGCCTACGTGACGGGGGTGGCCGCGTGATCGCCGACCTGCTCGCCTCCCTCGCCCTGGGCGTCGCCACCTACCTGATGTTCGACCTCGTCGAGGCCTCCCGCCTGTACCGGAGGGCGCGGCCGTGGCCGGCTCGCTGATCGTCGCCATCGCGCTCACGATGACCGCTGCTATCGCGGCGTTGTGGTGGGCCATCGAGCACAAGCCCCGTAAGACCAAGGAGGGACCGAAATGACAACGCTCGACATGGACGCGGTGGAGCAGGCCCACAGGCTGCTCCAGCGCGCGGCCGACGCTGTGGGCCAGCTGATCGAGGATCACCCGCGCTACACGTTCACCTTCCCCTCCATGCGCCGCGACGTGGAACTGAGCGAAGCGAGTGAGGAAACGTTTCGGCATGCGGTGCGGCTGCTCGAACTCGCCCACTCTGCCTGCCGCGAGGCAGGACTGCGGCCGACCAAACGAGGATCGGCCATCGAGGTCGACGTGTTCGTCCCCACCGGCGTCACGACCCCTGAGGAGATCACCCAGGCTCTGTATCGCCGCACTCGGGGCGGTGCGGCATGAGCGCACTGGACCTCCGCGACCGCATCGTCCAGGCCTTGCTGACGACGCCGCATGAGGGCTGGGCCTACGAGCCTGGCCATGAGAAGTGGGATCACCACAAGCATGGTGACCGACGCGGCCACAACTACTCCATCACGTGCGCGCTGTGCATGAACGACGTGGGCGTCCTCGCTGACGCGGTGATGGCCGTCCTCCCCGCGCCCGGCGAGCGGTATCGCCTTGCGTGGCTGAGTGCCCGTTCGCGGGCGCAGGCCTTCGGGGAGGGCGTTCACCGGCTTGTCGCTGACCGGGATTGGTGGATGCGGCTGGCGCGTGCCATGCAGGCCCGCGCTGTTGCGGAGAACCGGGCCACCGTGCTCCGTGAGGCTGCCGACGCGATCTCGCGTGACTACGGAGCTGCAGCCGTCCGGCTCCGGCGTATGGCCGATGAGACGCAGCCGATTGTTGCTTGCAACCTGGATGTTCTCGGCCGGCCACATGCCCCGCACGACTGGGCGCCGCAGCCTGGCATGGCCCCGGTGCACTGCCCGGCAGCGGCGACGGCTGGGCAGGTGGACCAGTGACCACAGCGACTCAACTTGCCGTTCCGTCAGGGGTGTTGCTCGGTCGGTTCGAGCCCGGTACCCGCGAGTGGGTTCAGGCTCGTGCTGGTCTGACGGTCACGGCGACTGATGTGGCTGCGGTGGTCGGCTTGTCTCCGTGGCAGTCCCGTTTCTCGCTGTGGCACCACAAGGCCGGCCTTGCCGCCCACGCCGTGGAGCAAACCGCGGATATGGAGTGGGGTACCCGCCTGGAACCCGTCATCGCGCAGAAGTTCGCCGACATGCACCCCGAACTCGACCTGCACACCACCGGCACCTGGCGGCACGCCGAGCGCACCTGGCAGCGAGCCACCCCCGACCGCATCCTCACCCAACCCGGCTGCATCCCGAGCTTGTTGGAGATCAAGACCGCCCGCTACGACGACGCTTGGGGCGCCGAGGGAACGGATGAGATCCCGGTGCACTACCGGTGCCAGATCATGTGGCAGCTCGACACGCTGGGCCTGCGTACCGCGCACGTTGCCTTGCTCGTCGCCGGATCCGAGTACCACGAGTACCGCGTCGAATACGACCAGGCGGACGCCGAGCTGCTGCGTGACGCGGCCGAAGAATTCCTGGCCTCCATCCGGGACGGTGTACGGCCCGACATCGACGGCTCCACGACCACGTACGACACGGTGCGACGGTTGCACGAGGGCCGCCAGGACATCGATGTCGAGATCCCGCGCGAACTCGCCCACCGCTACCAGGCACACAGCAAGGCGCACAGCGAGATCGAGCAGGCCAAACGCCAGGCGGCCGCCGAAATCCTCGACCTTATCGGCACCGGCCGGCGCGCCGTCTGCGACGACGTGCGTATTGCCACCCGCACCGTCCGAGGCGGCAAGACGTACAGCCTCCTGCCCGCCCGCCCCAAGAAGAACGGAGCTGCCGCATGAGCGGCGACACCATCACCAAAGCTGTGGAGCAGCGCGGCGCCAGTCCGGCCGCGCTCGTCGAGCAGTACCGCGACCACTTCGCGCAGGTCATGCCGTCCCACGTGCGCCCCGATACGTGGGTGCGCCTGGCCGTGGGTGTCCTGCGGAAGGACGGCAAGCTGCTGGCCGCGGCCCAGGCCTCGCCCGACACGCTCATGGTGGCCCTGGCGACCGCGGCACGGTTGGGTCTGGAGCCCGGCACCGAGCAGTTCTACCTCACCCCGCGCAAGCGCAAGGGCCAGCCGGAGGTGCAGGGGATCGTCGGCTACCAGGGCATCGTCGAACTCATCTACCGCGCAGGTCACGCCGCCTCCGTGACCGTCGAAGTGGTGCGCGAACACGACGACTTCGTATGGACCCCCGGCGCCATTGACCACGAGCAGCTGCCGCGCTGGGCCGGCCACCAGACTCGACCATTTCACCGGGCCGACTGGTTCGGCCAGCGCGGGGACCTCGTCGGCGTCTACGCCTATGCGGACATGCGCGACGGCGCGACCTCCAAGGTCGTGGTCCTGGGGCGTGACCACATTGCCCGCGCCAAGGCCAAGTCCGACGGTGCAGACGGCCCGTACTCACCGTGGCGCACCGACGAGGAAGCCATGTGGCTCAAGACCGCAGCCCGGCGCCTCGCCAAGTGGGTGCCCACCTCATCCGAGATCCGCCCGCCCGTGGTCCACCAGGCCGCCACCGTCACCGTCGAGCAAACGGACACGGTCGAGGTCCTCGACGGCGAACTCCTCGACGACTAGCAGCCCAGTAACCACCCCAGGACCACAGGGAGATCCGCCGTGGGAGTCCGCTTGATCGTCGAGGTTCTCGACGGAGCGCCCGCCACGCTCACGCACCGGGAGAAGCTCCTCCTGGTCGTGCTCGCGGAAGACGCCAACGACGACACCCGCATCACGTGGAACAGCGTGGAACGCCCCGAAGTCCTGCGCGGCGCCAAGCTCAGCCGCGGCGAGCTGTACGCGGTGCTGAAGAAGCTCGTGGCGAAGGGCGCCCTGGAGAGGCTCACGGCGGGGCAGAAGAACGCAGCGGCGAAGTACCGGATACCGGTCTTCCCGGCCGTTCAGTG
>NZ_JAEIMH010000128.1:8080-12591 GCF_016464295.1 Streptomyces sp. N35
CCGCCTCAGTGTCGGGAAATCGCCGATCTCAGTGTCGGGAAATCCCCGACCCCTACCCCTCTATACCCCTCTCTAACTACCCCCTCCGTACGTACGGAGGACGGCTCGGCCCAGGTCGAATCATCCGGCTACGGGATTCCGGACGCGGCACGCCCGCTCGTCGACGCCATGACCGCCGCAGGCGTCACCGTCCGCTGGCCGTTCACCGGCGACCAGTGGTTCCCGATCCTCGGCCTCATCGAGAAGGCCGGCGTCCCCGCCCTGGTCGCCCACGCCCAGCGCGACTTCCAGCACAAGGGCGGAGACATCGGCTCCGCCCGGTACTTCGTCAGCGGCTGGCGGCAGCTCCCGCCGCACGCTGCCCCCGGCACCCAGCGCCCGCGCCTGCGGGCCGTCAGCGGCTGGCAGCCCTACCAGCAGCCGCCCGCCTCCGCATTCGCCAACGACCTCGGATTCTGAGGAGGACCCGCGATGCCCCAACCCCAGACCCTCGCCCAGCAGCAGCCGTCGATGCTGGCCCGCCTCATGGCCGGCATCGCCGAGCGCCACCCGCACATCACCGCCGGCCCCATCGACGACGCCCCGAGCCCCGACGAGCCAGGCCACCCCGAATTCCACCGCCGCCGCCGCGCCGAATTCGCCCTGACCCGCTGGCGGGCCGCCGCACCGCAGCGCTACCAGGACGCCACCGCCACCCACCCCGCGATACACACCTGGGCCGACGCCGCAGCCCGCGACATCACCGCGGCAGGGTTCCTTGTCCTGACCGGGCCGGTGGGCAGCGGCAAAACCCACCAGGCCTACGGTGCGCTGCGCCGCGTCGCCGAAGCCGGACCCAAGCGCTTCGAGATGATCGCCGCCACTGCCCCCGACCTCTACGGCCGACTCCGACCCGGCGGCAGCATGCAGGGCACCGAGGCAGACCTGGCCCGTCTGTGCCGCATCCCGCTGCTGCTCCTGGACGACCTGGGCACCGAAAAGCTCTCCGAATGGACGGAGGAAATCACCTACCGCCTCATCAACGCCCGCTACAACGAATGCCTGCCGCTCATCGTGACCACCAACTACCCCGTGCGTGCGGCCGGCCAAGGCCAGCCCGACCTCGTCACCCGCCTCGGCGACCGGCTCGCCTCACGCCTCGCCCAAACCGCCACCGTCATCCACATCGACGGCCCCGACCTTCGCCGCACAAACCGGAGCAGCGCATGAATACCCCCGACGACCCCGCCGCCACGCAGCCCAAAGAGGCAGTCCCCACCGAGTACGGCGGGATCACGTTCCGCTCCCGCCTCGAGGCCGACTGGGCCAAGACGCTGGACACCCACAGCATCAAGTGGTGCTACGAGCCCGAGGCGGTCACGCTGCCCTCCGGAGCCGTGTACATCCCTGACTTCTGGCTCCCCGACCTCGGCACCTGGATCGAGGCCAAGGGCCCCGGCATCCCTCGCACGGAGAAGGCCGCGGAGCTCGCCCGGACGATCGCATGCACGTGTGAGGGCGCCTGCGGCTGCCCGTGGCCAGGCGGCCGCCTCCTTATCCTCGGCCGCCAGCCCTTGCACCGCGGTGCCGCACGCAACGCGCCACGGTGGGGATACGCCGACTGGGACACCCCGTTCGGGCTGACGTGCTACTTCACGATCTGTCCCCACTGCAGGCGAAGCCAGTGGATCACCCTGCGCCGCCCCTGGACCTGCCGGGTGTGCCGCGAGCCCATCGAAAAGAACCAGGCAGTCTTCCGGCCCATCGATCACAAGATGCGCTTCGGCGAACCGACACGCGGCGACGCGGTGTACCTCGACCTGACCGACGCCGAGGTGCAGTACTACACCGCCCCGCCCTGGGATCTGGACCCAGACGCGTGGGAGGCCGAACAGTGAACGCCCCGCCGGCGGTGGCCGCGATCATCCGCGCCACGATCGCCGAGGCCGGGATCGGCTGCACCGCCGACCGCCTCGCCCAACGCATCCTCACCGACGTCGTCACTGTCGCCGGATACGCCATCACCCCCGACCCCACCCGCCAAGCCCTGGAGGAACCGTGCTCCCCGAAGTCCGCGCAACAGGTCACCTCACCCGCGACCCCGAACTCCGCTTCACCCCGGCCGGCGTCGCCCAAGTCCGGCTCTCGGTCGCGTGCAACCGCAACCGCCGCACCGACAACGGTGCTTGGGAGACCGTCGCGACCACCTACCTCGACGCCGTCGCCTGGCGCGAACGCGCCGAAGCCATCGCCGAACACCTCACCGCCGGCGCCTCGGTGACCGTCACCGGCGAACTCACCATGCGTGACACCGAGCAGGACGGGACCCGGCGCCGGTACTACGAACTCGACATCCGCGACATCGCCACCCCCGTACGCGCCCCCGCCAAACACGCCACAACTGCCACAGGCACCCCCACAGCCCCGAATTGGGACGTCGCCGCATCCGGTGCCGCGAACGGCCCGCAGGCGGGCGCACAGTCCCTCGACGAACCCCCCTTCTGAGGACCCGCCATGAGCCATCTCGCGATCGAACTGCCGGCGTTCCTTGCTACACCGGACGCCGAACCCGCCTGCGCCCGCGTTGACCCCGAACTGTTCTTCCCCGCTGTCGGCCAGCCCGCGCGCCGCGCCAAGCTCATCTGCGCCGGCTGCCCCCTCGCTGAGCCCTGCCGCAGCTGGGCCCGCAGCAACCGTGAACGCGGGGTCTGGGGCGGGGAGAGCGAACCCGAGCGCCGCCAAACCCTACGCCGGGCCGGCTACGCCAAGAGGAAGGCCGCGGCGTGAATGCCGGGGCGGCGCCACGGCCAAGAGTCCGCCGCCCCGGCAGGACGCGAGCAGCGGATCCCAGGCCACACTCGCGCCGTCTTGGATGCCCGCCGGTACCGGGATGCGCACCGCACCGGCGGGCTGACACCCCGACCAGCCGAAAGGCCAGGGCATCGATGCAACGGCCGGGAGCCAACCTGCCATTGCACGCACAAAGCCCGGGGCGACGGCCCGTCGACACGAAGACACCGACGCCCCGGGCGAACGCGAGGAGAGACAGACCCACCACAAGTGGCTCGCGCACCTGAAGTATCCGCACCACCGCAGGAGGACCCAGCAATGACCGCCAGCGACGCCGAGCTTTCGGCCCTTTCGGCCCAACCCGCCTGCATTCGCTGCGCCCATGCCCTGCACGGCGCCGACGTGATCCGCTACCTGTGCCGCGTCTGCGAAAGCCGCACCCAGGCCCACCTCGCCGACCTGCCCGACCTGTACGTCCAGCTCCACGAAATGCTCGAACCCGGCGCACCCCGAGCGGGTTCGGCCTCGCGCGGCACTCGTCACGGCGCTGCCAGTCCCGCCCCATGCAACCTCGAGGTCCTCAACCTCGTGGCGCCCGGCGGCAGGTACAGCGTGCTCTGGTCCTGGACGGCCGACTGGCGCGACCTGCTCGACCCCGATACGCAGCAGCCCCGCAACACCGGCCGCAACCGGTGCAACACGCCCATCAGCCGTGCAGTGACGTTTCTGCGCGACAAGCTGTCCTGGGCCGTCGAGAAGCACCCCGCAGTCGACGACTTCGCCGCCGAGGTGCAACGGCTGTGGCAGGAAGCCACCGCCATCACGAACCCGAGAATCCGCCTCGGCTACTGCCCCGCCACCCACGACGACGGCACCGCATGCGGCGCCGTACTGCGCGCCACCCCCGGTGCAACCGCCGTCAGCTGCGACTGGTGCAACACCACCTGGAGCGAGCGCCACTTGATCAGGCTCGCCCAAGTCCTCCAACCCGCCGCCTGAACGAAAAGGGGGCCCCGCTGCTGCCAAGCGCACAGGGCCCCGCACACGAAATCTGAGGAGCAACAGATCCCGCATGCCCAGCACGAACCCTAAGAGCACCCCTGCACCCCGGCCCGGAACGCCACTGACGGTTCTGGTCGACGCCGAGTTCGCCCGCGACCTCACCGTCTTGATGCGCACCGGGATGGGCGCCGCCCAGGCCGTCGGCGAGGCGGTCAACATCGTGGCCGGCGCCTACGCGAACGCCTGGCAAACGGGCCGCATACCCGCCGGGGTGGCGCCGAAGATTGTCGGCTTCGACATCGCACCGCCTTCTACCGCTCGTAACGAATCACCGTGTGCTGCGCAGGGATGCAAGCGTTCCGTAACGCAACCGGTCCGGGGGCGCCCGCGCCGCTATTGCTCGCCCGCCTGTCGCGTACGCGCCCATCGCAGCCGAAAGGTGACTGAACGCTAGCCACTTGGCGACTGCGCCCCGGCCTCCGTGACGAAATGATCTTTCTAATTCGTTACAGGGAGAGCCGGGGAGGACCTCTTGAACCGCATAACCACAACCATCGTTGCCGCCGCTACCGCCGGCGCACTCGCAATCGGCGTCGCGCCCGCAGCCTTCGCCAGCCCTGCACCCAATCAGACGCCCACGGCCGCAAGTTCTCCCAACACCGAAGTCATTCCCCTGTCCGGCGCAGCACTTGAAGAAGCCGGGATCAGCTACGAGGAGGCCGTCCGCGAACTGGAAGGTA
>NZ_JAEIMH010000128.1:12705-17935 GCF_016464295.1 Streptomyces sp. N35
CCGCCGCGGCCGGAATCCTCGGCCTCGTCACGGGGGGCGTGGGCATGGTGATCGCAGCCACCATCGGCGCCTACGTCGGCAGCGTCGGCGCAGACAACCTCGACCGCTGCAAGCGCTGGGAGTTCAAGTTCAAGTACAACGGACGCGGCGCCGGCAAGAAGTGCCTGCAGCGATGAGGACCGGCACCATAGGGAGCATGCGCATCCGGACAGCCTGGCCTATAGCCATGCTGATCCTGTTCGGTGGCCTACTGATCGGCGACCTGAGCCGGGGCAGCGAGCCGCTACTCGGCCCAGTTCTCCTCTACGCCGCCATCTCCATACCGGTGACCGCCCTGCTTACATGGATCGCCTGGCGCCACCGTCGGTGAACCGTCCCGCGCAGTACGTCAGAACCGCATCCACCGCCACGCTCTACACACCCCTACTCCTGGCGGTCGTTGCGATTACCACCAGCGGCCCTGCGCCCCTGATAGGACTGCCAGCCACCGCAGCCTCACTCGGAAGCCTCACCAGGCTGCGGTGGCGGCATGTCCACCTCTCCAACTGGCTCATCACCGCCGTACTCACCCTCTGTTTGGTCGCCGTCTTCACCTTCGCCACCTGGCCCACCATCGTGGCCGGCCCGATCGCGGGCCACATCAGATGAGAACGCCCACGGCTGGCAGTTGGCCCCAAACTGGATGCATGGCCGCCATCCTCGTCACCGCCGCCGAAGCCGCCCGACACTACGCCATTCCCATACGCACGGTGCAGCGCTGGGCTGCCGAAGGACGTCTGATCCGCTACGGCACCCCACGCCGCCTGACCGTCGACCTCCGCGAAATCGACCAGCTCTACTGGACACACCGACCCAAGCCATTGCGCGACGAACAAGCCGTGGCGTAATCTGCTCTCAAGATGGGTCCACTCCATCCCCCGCCGCCATCAGCCCGCGGCAACTCCTCAGGCCACCCAATGGGTGGCCTGAGCTGTTTCCCGCCAGCGGCAGAGGAGCAGAGCATGGCACGCATCCAGATCCTCGAACTCCCCGCCGAACACCACGGCGACGACTTCACCACCCCCTTCATCCTCGTCATCGACGAATACGAATACGGCACCGGAAAACCCATCGACGACCTACCCGGCCTCAAAGACGCGACCGGCGCACGCGGCGTCATCGTCACCGCAGGCCGCCTCGACGTTGCCCCGTGATGGCGCGACAGGTGAGTGGTGCTAGAGGCTGGCCAGGATGGCGGCCCGCTGCTGCTGGTACTCCTCCGCCGACACGATGCCCTGCGCGTACAGCTGCTCCAGCGTTTGGAGACGCGCAGCCACGTCGTTTCCCGCGTTGGGCTGGGGCGTGACAGGTGCCGGAGTCTGCACCACCTGAGGCCACGGCTGAGCAGGCGCCGCCGGATGCGCCGACGGGCCGGCCAAGCTGGCGCCAGAGATGCGCGCACGGAGAGTGTCGGACATCTGCTTACCGTCATCCTTCGCAATGTGCGTAATGTCGGCCTTGTTGCCAGACGTGAAAACGGTCAGCGTTCCCTGCAGCATGCCGCCCTTCCACTGCACCGACGAGATCTTTCCGTACGGAAAATCCTCCAACTGCTGAGACACAAAGCCGTGCTTCAGGAAGATCAGACGCACGTTGGTCATGGCCAACAGCCCCAGACCACCGCCGTACTGACCCGCCGCGAGCATGTCGACCTGCTCGCCCTCCCACAGCAGCTCGGGGAGCTTCTTGATCTCGCGCTTGCTACCGAACTTCATCCCGAGCCGGGCAGCGGCGCGATCGATGTCAGGGCGACCGGTCAAGTCAGACATAAGGCTTTCCTTCAGTAAGGGATCGTGCGACCCAACAGCATCCGGGTCCAACGGCCGGGCTCACAGAGTCCAACGTCCCCCAGCTCATAGCCCATTGGGGCTACCGCATTGATGCCTGTGATCAACCTCCGGTTGACGAACGTTGACCAAGCCCCGGGACCTTCCGGGACCAACGGCCCCCGCCCGGCGCGTGCTTGACGGATAGTTTCCTTCCAGAGCGGCCGGCGGCTACCAACGCTGGCCCCTGCCGCTCGACCACCCCGAGGCGACGCCAGCTCGCCGCGACGCGCCTCGGACGCCGACCCGGCCCTGTCAGTCCCGGTCGGCGTTGGGCCCGCAGCAGAAACCCCCTTTTGGCTGCGGGCCCCATGAACTCCCTTGCCGCGGGTGGATGCGCAGGCAAAGGGAACTCCGGTCCTCTCCTTGGCGGGTGTTGGGCTGGACCTGCAGGCCCGCACCGCGAGGAGAGCGAGACGATGGACACGTGGCCCGTTCACCTGCGCGTCGGCCCATGGGCCGAACGTCACATCGGCGACCTGATCATCGACGACGAAGACAGCCCGGCAGACGCCCTCGAAGCCCTGGCAGGCCTGCTCTTCGAAGCAGCCGACCACATCCGGCACGCGGCCGTTGAAAGCCTTCACCTCATGGGGAACGGCGCAACACCGGCACCACCAGAGCCAGCCTGAGCCTGGGGGCCCTCAAGGACCGTGCCTCTCCGGCGAACCCCACCCCCTGGAGGTGCCCATGGCCTGGAAGGAAAGCCCCACCGCCTGGCGAACAACCCCCCGCCCCCTGGGCTGGAAGGCCCTCAGGGCCCAGGCCCTGGAGCGTGACGGCGGACAGTGCACATGGACCGACGGCGGCGTGCGCTGCACCGAACCGGGCACCGACTGCGACCACATCGGCAACCCTGACGACCACAGCCTGGACAACCTGCGGATGCTCTGCGGACCGCACCACCGCAAGCGCACCGCACTCCAAGCCCGCGCTGCACGCGGACCGCAGCCCAGCCGCCGCCGCCCAGCCGAGCAGCATCCAGGACTCATCCGTTGAGCGCACGCACGAGCATCGCTGATATCTGCTGCGGACAGCACGAGCGTGACCTGGTGAAGGATCTATTCAGCGGGGTGGGGGGTGTCCCCGATCCTGTCTGAATCTCGCCCACGGTGCGGCATTGCACCTCGCTGGCTGTACGGGTCTGGTGATTTCCCTGACCTGCGATGATCACGCGCGGTGGTGAACACCACTCCCCGCGCGGTACTATTTCCCCAGGTCAGAGCCTGTATTCGTTACATGCTCCGGTATCCTGGGGGTATGGCGAACACGGTGTGCGAGCAGGGGAGTTGCGGCAATGCGCTGCCGGTGGCCGGCCGCGGTCGCGTGCCTCGGTTCTGCTCGACGCGCTGCCGGGTGGCGGCTCACCGTGCCCGGCGAGCCGAGTCTGCTCTGCCCAAGGAACTGACCCGGCGCAGGCGTTGGGTACGCCGTGACGTGCGCAAGGCGCCCCGCACCACCGATGGCGCGTACGCGTCCGTGGCCGACGGCTCCGTCTGGTCCACGCACGCCGACGCACTGCGCTCGCGGGCCGGTGTCGGTCTCGGGTACGTCCTCGCGGAGGGCGACGGGGTGGCGTGCATCGACCTCGACCATTGCCTGGACGGCGGTCAACTCGCGGCGTGGGCGCGGGACATCCTCGACCGGTGCCCGGCCACCTTCGTCGAGGTGTCCGTCTCGGGTGCCGGCCTGCACATCTGGGGTCGCGCCACGGTGACGCGAGGCCGCAGGATCCGCCGGGACGGTGTTGTCATCGAGATCTATGGACAGGCCCGGTACATCGCTGTGACGGGGCGCCGGTTCGAGCAGTGTCCGGCCCGGCTGGCTGACATTTCTGAGGTTGTTGCCTCGCTGACCTGACGTGGAACGGGGGTGGCCATGGCTGGGTTCGGTCCTCCTCCGTCGCAGAACAAGCGGCGCCGCAACAAGGACACTTACGAGGCAGAGAGCATGAGCGTGCCCGCCGAGGGCGCCTTCGATGCCCCCGACCTGCCGCAGGCCGAGGCATACAGTTCCCAGACCCTGGCCTGGTATGCGACGTGGCAGCAGGCGCCGCAGGCCGCGGTGTTCACGGTGACGGACTGGCAGCGCCTGCACATGCTGGCCCTGCTGGTTGAGGCGTACTGGGCGGAGCCGTCCACGAAGCTGCTCTCCGAGATCCGGCTCAATGAGTCACTGCTGGGGGCCACGCACGTGGACCGGATGCGCGGGCGGATCAAGCTGGAGCAGCCCAAAGCGACCGTGCACCCTGCCGGGGTTGCGGATTTGACTGCTCGTCGGCGCAAGGTCAGCGATGCCTCGTGAACGTGTCCTGCACCCTGAGCACACGCGCGACCATTCGCTGCACGTGGCTCTGGCGTGGATCGAATGGTTCTGTGTGCACGGCCCCGGCGATGTCCAGGGCATCCCGCTGCACGTTCGCCACGGCAGCGAATCCTTGCCGCTGGATGATGAGTTCGCGGGTCTGATTCTCGACTTCTACACCCACGATGCCTCCGGCCGGCGCCTGTATGACACGGCGGCGGTCTCCCGGGCCAAGGGCCGGGCCAAGAGCGAGCTGGCCGGGTTCGTCGGCCTGGCCGAAGCGCTCGGGCCGGTCAGGTTCGCGGGCTGGGCCGAGGGCGGCGAACGGTTCGTGTGGCGGGACTTCGTCTACGAGTACGAGCCGGGTGAGGCGATGGGCCGGCCGGTGACGTATCCGTTCATCCGTTGCCTGGCCACTGAGGAGTCCCAGTCCGGGAACACCTACGACAACATCAACTTCAACTTGGAGCACGGCCCGCTCAGCGAGGACCTGCCGTCCGGGACTGCGGGGATCACCCGCATCTTCCTGCCGGGCGGTGGGGAGGTGCGGCCCTCTACTGCGGCGGCGGCTTCCCGCGATGGCGGCAAGGAGTCGTTCGCGGTCTTCGACGAGCCGCACCTGTACAACCTGCCGGAGCTGCGGCAGATGTACCGCACGGTGGACCGCAACTTGCGCAAGCGCAAGGCGGCGGCGCCGTGGGCGCTGCTGACGTCGACGATGTATCAGCCGGGCGAGGAATCCACGCTGGAGAAGCTCCATGACCGCGCCAAGGCGATCGCCGAGGGCAAGACGCGTGAGCGGCGCCTGTTGTGGGACCACCGCGAAGCACCCCCGGACGTCGACACGGAGGACCTGGAGTCGATGCGGGCCGGCCTGCGAGAGGTCTACGGCCCGTTCGGTGACGTGCTGGACCTGGACGGGATCATCGAGTCGGAGTTCTGGAACCTCGAGAAGGACCCGGAGGAATCCCGCCGGTACTTCTTCAACCAGCCCACCGCGCACCGTGAGGGATGGCTGACGCATCCTGCGTGGGCGGCCTGTGCGGACGAGACCAAGAGGG
>NZ_JAEIMH010000129.1:0-8232 GCF_016464295.1 Streptomyces sp. N35
ACAGAGACGTGTGCGGGCTCGGCCGGCACAGAGACGTGTGCGGGCTCGGCCGGCACAGAGACGTGTGCGGGCTCGGCCGGCACAGAGACGTGTGCGGGCTCGGCCGGCACAGAGACGTGTGCGGGCTCGGCCGGCACAGAGACGTGTGCGGGCTCGGCCGGCACAGAGACGTGTGCGGGCTCGGCCGGCACAGAGACGTGTGCGGGCTCGGCCGGCACAGAGACGTGTGCGGGGCCCGGTCTCGTGGAGCCGTCCGCGGCAGGAGCGAGGCCCGGTGCCGCGGCCGCGTCCTCTGCCCGCGCGGCAACCGACGTCGCCTCTCCGGCAGACGCGGAAGCAGAAGCTCCCGCCGCCGGTCCGCGCGTACGGTCGCCGGCCGTCGAGCCGGAGAGCAGCGCCTCGAAGTCGGGCTCCCCGCCGAACGCCCACACGCCCGCCGCCACCCGCAGCAGCTGGGTCATCCCGTCGCTGCGCGGCGCGTTGGCGGAGACGGCCAGATGCGGGCGGCCCGACAGGGTGTCGCCCACCAGGGCCGGGAGCTGGCCCGTGCCCAGCTGGACGAAGGCGCGGAACCCGGCCGCGTACAGCTCCTCGGTGAGCATCCGGAAACGGACCGGCTCCAGGAGGTGACGTACGAACAGTTCGCGCGCCGCCTGCTCGTCGGCCGGGAAGGGCGCCGCGGTCGTGCCCGACCACACCGGGACCGACGGCCGGAGCAGGGTGAAACCGCGGGCGGCCTCCTCGATGGGTGCCAGGTACGGCGCCAGCATCGGGGTGTGGAAGCCGGACTCGAACGGAAGGACCTGACCGAGCACCCCGTCCGCCCGCAGCCTTGCCGTGAGCGCCTCGACCTGGGGGTGCGGGCCGCAGGCGACGGACTGGCGCGGGGCGTTGTCGTGCGAGAGCGCCACGCCGGGGAACGCGCCGAGCAGCGCCTCGATCTGCGCGGCCGGGGCGCCGAAGGCGGCGAAGGCCAGTCCGGGTACGCGCAGCGCGGACGGGTCGAAGTCCCGCAGAAACGCGTCGACTTCGGCGGATTCGTACATCCCGGCGACCGCCATCGCGGTCCACTCCCCCACGCTGTGCCCCGCCATGGCGTCCGCCGTGAGACCGATCCGGCCGAGCGCCTGGGCGAGCAGCCGTCCGACGCCGAAGACGGCGGCGCCGTGCTCCCCCACGTCGCCCCCCCGGGCGTCGGCGGACTCCACCGGCCGGGGCCCCGAGGGCCGGGGCACGCCGGGGATCCCGGGCGCGAACTCGGCTTCGAGGCCGGGGAAGAGGAAGGCCGTGCGGCCACCGCCGGGGCCGAGCAGCGGACGCGGCGCACACCACACGTCGCTGCGCCCGCCCCACTCCCGTCCCTGGGCGACGGCCTTGCGGGCGAGGGCGAGGCGGCGGGGCGTGGGGTCGAGCACGGCGACCCGGGTGTGGCCCGTGCCCGTCGACCGGCCGTCCGCCCGGCGCAGTTCGGCGTCATCCGCGGCGAGCAGTCCGGCCAGGGCGTCCGCGTCCACGGCGGCGAGCCGCAGCAGGCGTACGGGTTCGGTGACCTGCACACCGGAGGCACGGACCGGATCTTCGGTCACCGCGGCCGAGGGGTGGACCGAATCGGCAACCCCTTCGCCCGACGCACGGACCGCACCGGCACTCCCCTCGCCCGACACACGGACCGGACCGTCACTCCGCCCAGCGCCCCTACCCGCCGTCACCGGCTCCGCCACCGGCACCTGCTCCAGAACCACATGCGCATTGATCCCGCCGAACCCGAAGGCGTTCACCGCCGCCCGCCGCAGCGGCGCCTCCCACGGCCCCGCCTGCGCCACCGGCCGGAACCGTGTCTCGAGGAGCGCCGGATGCGGATCGTCGCAGTGCAGCGTCGGAAGGAGCACGCCCCGGTGGATCGCGAGCGCGGCCTTCACCAGGCTCGCGACTCCGGCCGCCGGCATGGTGTGCCCGATCATCGACTTGACCGAGCCGATCACCGCGTCCGGCGCCCCGCGCCCGAACACCTCGGCCAGCGTGGCCATTTCCGCCGCGTCACCGTTCGGCGTGCCCGTGCCGTGCGCTTCGAGCAGGCCGAGCGAACCGGGCTCGGCCGGGTCGAGGCCGGCGGCCTCCCACGCGAGCCGTACCGCGCGGGCCTGCCCGCCCGGGTCGGGGTTGACCAGGGAGGCGGCACGTCCGTCGCCCGCGACGCCCACTCCCCGTACGACCGCATAGACGCGGTCCCCGTCGCGCAGGGCGTCATCGAGCCGCTTCAGAACGACGACGCCCGTGCCCTCGCCCATCAGGACACCGTCCGCGTCCCGGTGGAAGGGGCGGATCCGGCCGCTCGGCGACAGGGCGCGCAGCTGCGAGAAGACCGACCAGAGGGTGATGTCGTGGCAGTGGTGGACGCCGCCCGCCAGCATCACGTCGCAGCGGCCCGCGGTGAGTTCGGTGACGGCCTGGTCGAGCGCGACCAGCGAGGAGGCGCAGGCGGCGTCCACGGTGTACGAGGGGCCGCGCAGGTCGAGGCGGTTCGCGACGCGCGAGGCGGCGAAGTTGGGGACGAGACCGATCACGGACTCGGGGCCCTCGGGGCCGAGCGCCTCCTGGAAGGCGTCCCGTACGAGACCGAGCCGGTCCTCTCCCAGCTCCGGGAGCAGCTCCCGCAAAGTGCGCACGAGTTGGGCCGAGGTCCGCAGCCGCTGGTCGAGGCGGGCGAGACCCGAGGTCAGATAGCCGCCGCGGCCGAGCACGACACCGACCCGCGCGCGGTCGGACGGAAGCGCGCTTGCCATGTCCGTGAGCGCGGCGGCCGCGGTGCGCAGGGCGATCAGCTGGTCGGGTTCGGTACCGGCCACCGAGCCGGGCATGATCCCGAACGCGGTCGGGTCGAAGTCGGCGATCCCGTCCACGAATCCGCCGCGCCGGGTGTAGACCGCGTCGGGCCGCCCGCCCGCCGGATCGAAGTACGCCTCGCTGTCCCAGCGCCCTGCCGGCACCTCGCTCAGCGCGTCCGCACCGTCGACGAGATTGCGCCAGTACGACTCCAGATCACCGGCACCCGGCAGGGTCACCGCCATCCCCACGATGGCGACGGGCTGTTGACGTCTCATCGCGCCGCTCACCAGCCGGACGCGGTGTAGACGACCTCGTCGGTGCCGCTGTCGCCCCAGGCGAGCTCGCGCAGCAGGGCGAGCACGCCCTCCTCCGGGTCGATCAGCTCGATCCCGCGCCGCGCGTACTCGCGGCCGAGTTCGGGTCCGACCATGCCGTCGTGTGCTCCGGTCGGCGCCCACGGCCCCCAGTGCACGGTCAGGGCGCGAGTGCCGGTGGCGTCCTGCCAGCGGCGGCCGATCCGGGCCAGGGCGTCGTTGGCGGCGGCGTAGTCGATCTGGCCGCGGTTGCCGAAGACAGCCGAGATGGAACCGAACAGGACGGTGAAGCGAGGCAGTTGGGGCAGCCGGTGCAGCGCGGCGAGCAGCGTACGGGCGCCGTCCACCTTCGTCCCGTACACGCGCCGGAAGGAGTCCGGATCCTTCTCGGCGAGCAGCTTGTCCTCGATGACACCGGCCGCGTGCACGACGCCGTCGATCCGCCCGTACGTCGTGTACGTCTCCTTGACCGCCTGCTGCACCGCCTCCGCGTCCCGCAGATCGACCGCGCGGTAACCGGCCTGGCCGCCCGCGTCATGGATCTCGGCGAGGGTGCTCGCGATCTCCCGCTGGGCGAGGATCCGGCCGACGGTCCGCTCGATCTCGGCGGGCCTGAGGCCGCCGCGCGCGATCAGGGCGGAGCGCAGGGCCGCCTTGTCGCGGGCGTCGCTGAACTCGTCGGGCAGATCGGGCAGTTCGGTCCGTCCGAGGAGTTCGATACGGCACCGGGAGGCCGCCGCGAGCGCCACGGCGAACCGTGCGGTGATCCCGCGCCCTCCCCCGGCGAGCACGACCACCGAGTCCGGGCCGAGCCCGAGGACGGTCGCCTCGGCGACACCGGTGCCGGCCGGTCCGGCGCCCGAGGTGGCCAGGAGACCGAGGCTCAGCTCGCAGGGGGCGAGGCCGCGCCGGGTGCGGTCGGTGCGCAGCACGACCGGCTCGCGGTCGGGCGCGAGCAGTTCCTCGACGATCACCTCGGCCTGTTCGGCGGCCCCGCGCGCCGGGTCCACCTCGACGCTGCGGGCGACGGTGTCCGGGTACTCACGGGCGACCGTACGGAAGAAGCCGGCGAGCCCGCTGGTGTCCTTGGTGTGGTGCGCGGCGAGCAGCCAGCGGGGGCGCCGGCGCAGGGCGGCCTGGAACAGCGGGAAGGCGCCGGGCAGTACGGGTTCGCCGTGGTCGGCGAGCGCACCGACGTGGATGAGCCCGTCGACGGCGCCCTGGTGCCCTTCGAGATCGTCGCCGATCCGCGAGGCGATGGCGCCGAGCACGGTGAGCCGCGTGACGAGCGCCTGCGCGACCGGCGTCCCGTCCCCGACGAGCACGAACCGCTTCCCCCTCAGATCCTGGGCGGCCACGGCTCCCGGGGCGGGGGCCGGGTCCAGAGGAGTCGGGGTGAGGACGTAGCGCTTGGGGGCGGCGATGGTGAGGGCGGGCTCGGGTGCCGGGGCCGGTTCGGGGGTTGCTTGCGGTGTGGGAGTCTGCTGCGGGTCGGGGTTTTCGTGTGCTCGTACGGGCGTGAGGTCCTGCGGCTGTACGGGCGTGGAGTCCTGCGGCTGTACGGGCGCGGCGTCCTCCGCCCGTACGGTCACGGACTCGGCGTCGGCGTTCGCGACCGCGTGCGGGGCGCGAGGCTCGGTGTCGGCCGGAAGGCTCGGGGCCGGGGCGTCCCAGGCGGTGGCGGCGGGCTCCATGGGGGCCGGTCCGGTGGCGGGCTCGGCGGGGGCGCCGGGGAGTTTGCGTACCGCGTCCGCGTCGAGGGAGCGGCCGACCCAAGCAGGGTCCTCCAGAGGGTCGCCGTCGAGGAGGCCGCTCGGTGCGTGATTCTCCGTATCGGCCCCGTGAGATGAGTCTGCGTCTACAGCCGCCCTCGGAGCGCCCGTGTCGACAGGCACGACCGCTTGGGCCGCCGGGGCGGCAGGGGCGCCGAGATCGTGCTCGTTCGCCCCGGCCGAGGCGCCCGCTGTGTGCACCTCATCAGCCGGAGCGGCCTGCCCCGCTCCCCCGGCCCGTACCGACAACCACTGCGCGATCCCCGCGGCCGTACGGGCCCGGGTCAGCTCCTCCAGCTCCGCGTCGGGCAGCGACCGCAGATCCACACCGGAACCGAGCAGCCGACGCCCCAACTCCCCGGCAATCTCCGTCCGCTTGATCGAGTCGACACTCAGATCCGCTTCCAGATCCAGATCCGGCTCGATCATCTCCACCGGATAGCCGGTCCGCTCGGCGATCACCGCAAGCACCGTGGCAAGCACATCCACCTCGGGCACGACCGCGACGGCCTCAGCCGGCCGGGCCGCGACAGGTGCGGGAGCGGCGGCCTGCGCGGGGGCCGTCTCCTCCACCCGGGGCCGCAGCCACTGCGCGATCCCCTCAGCCGTACGGGCCCGGGTCAGCTCCTCCAGCTCCGCGTCGGGCAGCGACCGCAGATCCACACCGGAACCGAGCAGCCGACGCCCCAACTCCCCGGCAATCTCCGTCCGCTTGATCGAGTCGACACTCAGATCCGCTTCCAGATCCAGATCCGGCTCGATCATCTCCACCGGATAGCCGGTCCGCTCGGCGATCACCGCGAGCACCGTGGCAAGCACATCCGCCTCGGGCACGACCGCGACGGCCTCAGCCGCAGGAGCCGGTGCCTGCGAGACCGCCGACACCACCGAGGCCTCGAGCACCGGAAGCTCCGCCGGAGCCGGCGTCGCGGCCGGAGCCGCGGCGGCCACCGAGGCGCCGGGCGCACCGAAGTACGTCAGGAGCACATCCCGCTGCGCGGCCACCATCTCCCGGCTGTTCTGCAGGAATTCGCGCAGCAGCGCCTCACGGTCGTCGAAACCGCCGCCGCCCGTCCAGTCCGTACGCACACTCGTCTCCAGGGAAATCCGTCGGGCGGGCTGCAGCGCCCCGGGCAGCGGGCTGCCGTCGGCCGTGCGGACCAGGTGGCCGTCGACCGTCCAGCCGGGCCGCTTGGGTTCGGCGCCCCGCGCGGCGAGGACCGCGTCACGTCCCGCGCACAGCGGCGCCGTCGTGACCGGCACTCCGGCCGCGAACAGCCGGGCGAGGGCTTCGAGATGGCCGCGGAGCCCGGCGTCGGGCCGCGGCTCGAACGGCACGGCGGTATGCGGACGGTCGCCGAGGATCTGGCCGACCAGTCCGGTGAGCACGGTGGAGGGCCCGGCCTCGACGAAGACCCGCGCCCCGGCGTCGTACATCGCCTCGATCTGTTCGGCGAAGCGGACCGGCGCGCCGATCTGTTCGGCGAGGTGGACCCGTACGTCCGCGGGTGAGGACGCGTAGCGGGTGCCGGTGCGGTTGGCCCAGACCGGGAACTCGGGGGCGCGTACCGCGTAGTCGGCCAGGGCGGACGAGAAGCGCGGGACAGCGCGGGCGACGAGCGGGCTGTGGAAGGCACAGGCGACCGGGAGCGGGCGTGCGGTGAAACCGGCGGCGGCCAGCGCCTCGACGGCCTGGGCGACGGCGGCCGTGGGGCCCGAAATGACCGTCTGCCGGGGCGCGTTGTGGTTCGCGGCCACCACCTGGTCGGCGAGTCCGGCCTCGACGATGACCCGCCCGGTCTCTTCGGCGGAGGCCACGACCGCGGCCATCGTCCCGGGGTCGTCCCCGGTGGCGGCCAGGATCGCCTCGGCGCGGGCGCGGCTGAGCCCGGCGAGTGCGGCCGGGTCGATACTGCCGGCGGCACAGAGGGCGACGAGTTCGCCGTACGAGTGTCCGGCGGCCATGTCGGGCCGTACGCCGGCGAGGGTCAGCACGTCGTACGCGGCGAGCGAGACGGCGCCGAGTGCGGGCTGTGCGTTGCGGGTGTCGGTGAGCCGGGCCCGCTGGGCGGTGCGCTCGGCGTCGCTGAACGCGGTGGGCGGGAAGATCACGTCGGCGGGTGCGCCGAGCAGGTGCCGCTGCGTTCCGGGGAAGGCCGCGAACACCTCGGCGAGCATCCCGGGCCGCTGGCTGCCCTGACCGGGGAAGAGGAAGGCGACCTTGCCGTCCCCGAGCCCGCCCTCGGCCGGGAAGACGCCGGCCGTTCGCTTTCCGTCCAGCAAGCCACGTACCAGCGAAGGCAGTTGATCGGCCGAGTCGGCGACCACCGCGCCGAAGGACGTCCGCGCGCCGGTCTCCGCGCGCCGGGCCGCCGCGAGCGCGAGGTCCCGCAGCCGCCAGGCGCCGGACTCGGCGAGCGCGAGGGTCTCCTCGGCGGCTTCGCGCGTACGGAAGACGAAGAGCTCGGCGGGCCACTGCGCGCTGCCCTGCCGAGGCGGGGCCCCGCCTTCGTATGCCTGGAGCACGACGTGGAAGTTGGTGCCGCCGAACCCGAACGCGCTGACTCCCGCGGTCCTGCGCGCGGGCGGCTCGGCCCAGGGCAGGGCGCGCCCGTGGAAAGCGAACGGGCTGTCGGCCTCGGACCAGGCGGGGTTGGGCTCCTTGACGTGCAGGGTCGGCGGGCGCACCCCGGTGTGCAGGGCGAGCGCGGTCTTGATGAGGCCCGCGAGTCCGGCCGCGCACTTGGTGTGCCCGATCTGCGACTTCACCGAGCCGACGACGCACGCACCGGGCTCGGCTCCGGCCTCGGTGAACACCTCGGACAGGACGGTGAGTTCGGTGCGGTCGCCGACGACGGTGCCGGTGCCGTGCGCCTCGACCAGGCCGACCTCGGCGGGCGAGATACGGGCCTGGGCGTAGGCGCGTTCCAGGGCGGCGCGCTGGCCTTCGGGGCGGGGGGCGGTCAGGCCGAGGGAGCGGCCGTCGCTGGCCGCGCCGACACCCTTGATCACGGCGTAGATCCGGTCGCCGTCCCGCTCGGCGTCCACGCGCCGCTTGAGGACCACGCAGGCCACGCCCTCGCCGAGCGCGATGCCGTCCGCGTCGGCGGCGAAGGGCCGGCAGCGGCCGGTCTTGGACAGGGCGTGCACGGAGGAGAAGAGCAGGAAGTCGTTGATGCCGTTGTGCAGATCGGCCCCGCCGCACAGCGCGACGTCGGCGGCACCGGGGACCAGCTCCTTGCAGGCCAATTCGGGCGCCGGGGGGGGCGGGGGGGGGGGCCCCGCCGGCGGGGGGGGGGGGGCGGCGCGGGCGGGGGGGG
>NZ_JAEIMH010000129.1:8242-17836 GCF_016464295.1 Streptomyces sp. N35
GGCCACGTCGACGGCGGTGAGCGCGGAGGCGCAGGCCGCGTCGACGGTGAAGTTGGCGCCGCCGAGGTCGAGGCGGTTGGCGATCCGGCCGGAGATGACGTTGGACAGGAGCCCCGGGAAGGAGTCCTCGGTCAGCTTCGGCAGCTGCTGCTCGATGCCCTCGGGGAGGCGCCCGAGATACGACGGCAGGACGGTCCGCAGCGTGCTGGCGTTGGAGGTGTCGCTGCCGGCCTCGGCGCCGAAGACCACGCAGGTGCGTTCGCGCGGGAAGTCCTTGCGGTCGAGCCCGGCGTCCTCGAGCGCCCTGCGGGCGGCTTCGAGCGCGAGCAGCTGGACCGGTTCGATGCTGGCGAGCGAGGCCGGCGGGATTCCGTACGCCAGCGCGTCGAAGGGGATCCGCGGCAGGAAGCCGCCCCACTTGGAGGCGGAGATGTCGTGGGCCTCGGCGTCCTCGCCGTAGTGCAGGGCGGCATCCCAGCGGTCGGCCGGGACCTCGGTGACGGCGTCGGCGCCCGCGAGGATCTGCGCCCAGAAGGCGTCGAGGTCCGGTGCGCCGGGGAACATCGCGGACATGCCGACGACGGCGATGTCGAGGGCGTCGGGTGCGGTCACCGCCGTGGGCGTCCGCTCCGTACGCAGAGCGGCCACACGCCGTGCGTAGTAGTCCGCCGCCCGGTCCGCGACCCCGTGGTGGAGCTCGGCGACGGTGGTGGTCGCACCGCGCAGGACGGCGACCTCGCCGGCCATGAACATGCCGTCGGCCAGCTGGCGTTCCTCGTCCACGTCGACGAGTTCGTCGCCGATCCGCTCGATGCCCTTGCTGGCGATCCTGAGCCGTCCGACGTTGAGCCGCTCCAGCTCCTCCCAGGCCTGCCGGTCGGGCACGCCCTGCTCGCGCAGCTCGTCCTTGTACGACTGGTAGGCGCCGGTGAACGCGCTGGGCACGCAGCGCGTGGCGTGGCCGGGTGCGGTGTGCAGGAGTTCGGTGGACTCGGCGTCGAGGACGGCCTGCTGGAAGAGCGGCCTGATCGCCCCGCAGGCCACGGCCTCCTCGGTGAAGAGGTAGGCGGTGCCCATCAGGACACCGGTGGCCACGCCCTTGGCGGTGAGCGGCGCGGCGAGCGCGGCCACCATGGCGGCGGAGCGCTCGTCGTGGATGCCGCCCGCGAAGAGGACCTGCACCTCGGCCGGGTCCAGGTCGCCGGCGGCCAGGAAGTCCTCCAGTACGGCGAGTTGGGCCTCCCACAGCGGGAAGCTGTTGCGCGGCCCGATGTGACCGCCGCACTCGGCGCCCTCGAAGACGAAGCGCCGCGCGCCCGCCGAGAGGAACTGTCCGAGCAGTCCGGGCGAGGGGACGTGCAGGAAGGTGACGATGCCGTCGGCTTCGAGCGGGGCGGCCTGCGGGGGGCGGGCGCCCGCGGTGGCGACATGGCTGGGGCGGAGTTCCCGGACGGCTTCCGGCTGGGCGGTCCGCACTTCCTGAGCTGGGCGGTCCGTACTTCCTCGGGCGCGAAGCCGAGGATGCCCACGCCCCAGGAGCGGTCGCCGAGCGCGGCACGGGTCTGCTCCAGCATGGAGCGGGTCTGTTCGCGGCCGGCGAGGGCGAGCGCGATGAACGGGAGTCCGCCGCCGTCCGCGACGGCCGCGGCGAACCGGGCCTGGTCGCTGACCCGGGTCATCGGACCCTGGGCGACGGGCAGCGGCGTGCCGAGCGCGCGGCACATCGCGGAGCCGCCGCGCAGGGCGTCACCGTCGGCGGCGAGCGCCGTGTCGATGCCTTGGGTCAGAGCGGTGAGCGCGGCTTGGACCGTGCCGTACTTCTGGGCGAACCGGGCCGCGAGGAAGGCGTCCTGGCCGAGCGGCATCAGCTCGGCGCGCAGCGCCTCGGGCAGTCCGGGGCGGCGCCGGTCGAGCACACGGTGGCCCGCGACGATCACGGTCTCGGAGCCGTCCGCGGTGCGCAGGAACGCGCCGACCGCGGGCGGCACCTCGCCCTCGCTCTCGTCGAGCAGGGCGAGCTGGACGTCGAGCACCACACCCGTGGCGCCCGCGAGCACGGCGGCGGCCGCGGTGTGCGGGCCGATGCCGCCGCAGGCCCATACGGGCACCGTGTCATCGAGGGCCGCGAGCACCCGCTGCAGCAGTACGAAGGTCGACAACTCCCCGCAGGGGCCGCCGCATTCACTGCCTCGTACGACGATTCCCGAGGCGCCGTCGGCGACAGCGCGCTCGGCCTCGGCGGCGCTGCGCACCTCGACGAGCACCGTGGCCGCGGGGATCTGCCCGACGGTGTACGGGGCGTCGGGGGCGAGCAGGACGGTGTGGGGTCCCGCGGCGTCGCGCAGCTCGTCGGGGTCGAGGGCGCAGTGGGCGCCGATGCGGACGCCGAAGGCGCCGGGCGCCCACTGGCGGGCGAGCGTGAGGGCCTCGCGGGCTGTGCGCCCGCCGCTGCCGAGGTCCAGGACACCGAGTCCGCCGGCTCGGGAGACGGCGGCGGCGAGACGCGGGTTCGGTTCACCGAACGGGCTGACGCCGATGACGGTCTGCGTCACGGAAGCGGGCTCCTCTGGTACGGGGTCTTGTACGGGGCGCTGCTGTACGACAATCCGACTCAAACCGGAACGTAAGGGATCACCTCCCTCCGCGCAATGACGCTCCGGAGTCAGTGCTTCACATGGCGTAACTGTGCAGCCATTGGGGCTGACGGATCGTCAGGCGGGCGCGGTGGACGTGTCGGCCCGCCCGCTCCCTCGACTCCCGGGCCACCCCTGGCCCCCGCCACCACCCCCGGTAACGTTCAGCCACATGAGCGCGCTGAATCTCGATGACTTCGCCGATCTGATCGAGCGCCCCGACGGCGGCGTACGCCGGGACGCCGAGGACCGCCGCGGCCGCCTCGCCGTGCCGCCCGGCGCGCTCGGCCGGCTCGACGAGCTCGGCGAGTGGCTCGCCGCGGCCCAGGGCTCCGTGCCGGTCAAGCCCGTGCGGCAGCCGAAGGTGCTGCTGTTCGCGGGCGACCACGGCGTGGCCGGACTCGGCGTCTCCGCACGGGCGGCCGGCGGGGGGCGCCGCCCGGTGGGCGCGGGGGGCGGCGGGGGGGGCCCGCTCGCCGTGCTCGCCCGCCACGCCGAGGTGCCGGTGCGCGTGGTGGACGTGGCGCTCGACTGCGACCCCGGGACTCTGCCCGCAGAGGTGGGCGGCCACCGGGTGCGGCGCGGGTCGGGCCGTATCGACATCGAGGACGCCCTCACCGCCGAGGAGGCCGAGCAGGCCTTCCGCGCCGGTATGGCGATCGCCGATGAAGAGGCCGACGCGGGCACGGATCTGGTGGTGCTCGGCGACCTCAGCGTGGGCGGCACCACCCCGGCCGCGGTCCTCGTCGCCGCACTCTGCGGCACCGACGCGTCGGTGGTCACCGGACGCGGCGGACAGCCCATCGACGACCTGGCCTGGATGCGCAAGTGCGCCGCGATCCGCGACGCGCTGCGCCGCGCGCGGCCTGTACTCGGCGACCAGCTGGCGCTCCTGCGGACGGTCGGCGGCGCCGACCTCGCCGCGATCACCGGCTTCCTGCTGCAGAGCGCGATCCGGCACACCCCGGTGATGCTCGACGGTGTGGTCTCGGCGTCCTGCGCCCTGGTCGCCCAGCGCATCGCGTTCCGCGCGCCGGACTGGTGGCTGGCCGGGCAGACCAGCGGGGAGCCGGGCCAGGCCAAGGCCTTCGACCGGCTCGCCCTCGAACCGCTCCTCGCGCACGGGGTGACGGCGGGCGAGGGCACGGGCGCCCTGCTCGCGCTGCCGATGGTCCGCGCGGCGGCGGCACTGGCGGCGGAACTCCCGGTGCGTGAGCTCCCGGACGAAAAGGCCGAGGACGACGACACCCAGGACGCCGACGCCCAGGACGACGGCAGCCAGGTCGCCGACACCGAGGGCGCCGGCACCAACACCGACCCCGAGCCCTCCGCCTGAGGTTCCGTCACGTCTGAGGTTCCGTCACGCCTGAGCCGTATGGCGCTCCCTGACCCCGTATTGCCCGATTCGCCCCATAGGATCGGGTTTCATGGGAGAGGCCGGACGTGAGCCAGTAGCCGCCGCCGAGCTGCGGGCGGCGGCGCACCGCAGACGGGCGGCGGGCTTCGCCGTCTGGTATCTGCGGGGCGTCGCGTTCCTGAACTTCCTGAGCGCGTTCTGGGTCTCCTTCGCGCAGGATCTGCGGCGCCACAACACCGATGACTTCTTCACCCCGTATCTGCTGACGGCGGGCTTCGCCTCGGGTCTGTTCACGCTCTTCCTGGCCGTGACGATGCGGCGCCGCAAGCGCGCCGCGTGGATCCTCAACTCCGTGCTCAGCGGCTCGTTCCTGGCGCTCTTCGCCTTCGCGCTGCTCTTCCCCGAGATCCGCCGGCACCCGCAGAACTGGATCTCGCTCGGTCTGACCGCCGCCTTCGTCGGCGCGCTCGTGATCGGCCGCAAGGAGTTCTACGCGAAGGGCGACCGCTCCAACCCCAAGCTGGCCGCGGCCGTCGGCGCCGGCGGACTGCTCGTCACCTCGCTGCTCGCCGCGCTCCTGGTCACGGTCACCGACCAGGGCCACACCGCCGGATTCGTCGAGCGCTGGCGGTACGGGACCGTACGCCTGGTCTCTCTCGCGGCCGACGAGGCGCACCCGACGATCACCACGCCCGGCTGGGTCGACGTCTCCATCAACGTGCTGAGTACGGGGCTGCTGCTCGCCGTCCTGTACGCCGCGTTCCGTTCGAGGCGCGCGGTGGATCCGCTGACCGAGGACGACGAGAAGCGGCTGCGCGAACTCCTGGACCGCCAGGGCGAACGGGACTCGCTCGGCTACTTCGCGCTGCGCCGCGACAAGAGCGTCGTGTGGTCCCCCAGCGGCAAGGCGGCCGTCACGTACCGCGTGGTCGGCGGGGTGTCGCTCGCGTCCGGTGATCCGCTCGGCGACCCCGAGGCCTGGCCGGGCGCGATCGAACCGTGGCTCGCCCAGGCACGGGAGCACGGCTGGGCGCCTGCGGTGATCGGGGCGAGCGAGGAGGGCGGCACGATCTATGCGCGGCACGGGCTCGATGCACTGGAGCTGGGCGATGAAGCACTCGTCGAGACGGCGGCCCGCGGCGGAGCCGCTGATGGACACTTCACACTGGAGGGGCGGGCGATGCGCACCGTCCGC
Organism: Streptomyces sp. N35; assembly: GCF_016464295.1. NCBI lineage: Bacteria > Bacillati > Actinomycetota > Actinomycetes > Kitasatosporales > Streptomycetaceae > Streptomyces > Streptomyces sp. N35. The sequence continues at coordinate 13,428 of NZ_JAEIMH010000129.1, forward strand.
CAGGCCCACAACCGGGTGCAGCGCGCCGGCTACCGGGTCCGCATCCGGCGGCACGAGGACATTCCGGCCGAGGAGCTCACGTATCTGCTGCACAGGGCCGACGACTGGCGTGACGGCGCCACCGAGCGCGGGTTCTCGATGGCACTCGGGCGGCTCGGCGATCCTCAGGACGGACTGTGCGTGATGGTCGAATGCACCGATGGCGAGGGCGAGTTGAGGGCGCTGCAGTCCTTCGTGCCCTGGGGGCCGAAAGGGCTGTCCCTCGATCTGATGCGGCGTGACCGGGACGCGGACAACGGTCTGATGGAGTTCATGGTCATCGAACTGCTCAGGCGCTCCGGCGAGATCGGCATCACCCAGGTCTCGCTGAACTTCGCGATGTTCCGCTCGGTCTTCGAACGCGGCTCGCGGATCGGCGCGGGCCCCGTGCTCCGCATGTGGCGTTCGCTGCTCAGCTTCTGCTCGCGCTGGTGGCAGATCGAGTCCCTGTACCGGGCCAACGCCAAGTACCGGCCGATCTGGGAGCCGCGGTTCCTGCTCTTCGAGAAGAGCGGGGATCTGCTGCGTATCGGGGTCGCGGCCGCCCGCGCCGAAGGGTTCCTGGAAGCACCCGGTCTGCCCAAGTGGCTGCACCGACGCCACCTGGAGTCGCACCGGTGAGCCCCGCAGGTCTCGTCCGGGCGGAATGGGGTCCGCTCTACCGGGCCGTACGCGACGGGATCGCGGCGAAGAAGTGGCGCGCGATCCCTGTGACGCTCGCCGCGGTGTGCCTGACCGCGCTGATGCAGTACATGCAGAACCAGGAGTGGGGCTACCAGTTCGTCCAGAACCTCGGCTCCGTACGCGCCGAGGAACCCCTGTGGCTCGCGCTCCTGCGCACCCCCCTCTCCCTGTTCGTACCGGCCCTCGATCTGCCGGTCTGGGGCGCGCTCGGCCAGATCCTCCTGGTCTTCGGGATCGCGGAGATCACGCTCGGCTGGTGGCGGATGCTCGTCATCGGATACGTGGCGACGCTGGCCGGCACGTTGTACGCGCGGTTCGGGATCTGGCTCGGTGAGGACCATGCGCTCGGGCTGCCCGCCTCCAACGCGCAGGTGGTCGACACGGGACCGTCGGCCGCGGTGGTGGGCCTCGCGGTCTATGTGTGCTGGCGCTACCGGGCCTGGTTCACGATGGCCCTGGTGATCGTCGCGATGGTCGGCGAGACGGTGATCGACGACAACCTCGCGGGCCGGGAACATCTGGCGGCGATCGTCGCGGTGCTGCTGCTCTGCGGTGTCTCCGCGCTGCGTCAGCGCCGCCGTTCGGGCATGTGGTCGGGGCCGGGCGCGGGATCCGGGTCGACCACCGAGCCGCCGCCCCGGGGCGCCGGGGCGAACCGGCCGCCCGGGCGCTCCTGAACCTTCCGGCGCGGCTTCGACCAGCGGCGGTCGTGGTGGTAGGCGCGCAGACCGCCCTTCGAGCGGGCCCGCGGGCGGTTCCTGTAGAAGAGCTTCCACCAGGGCGAGCCGGGACGGGCGAGCCGGATCCCGCCGAACATTGCCACGAACGGCACCACGATCCCGAACAGCGCCATCCGCGGTTTGCCCTTGGCGAGTGCGATGAGGGCGAAGAAGAAGTTCGTCGCGGTGTTCATCACCACGAAGACCCGGCTCTGCCGCTCCGCGTCGGTGAGCTCGTTGACGCCGAACGGCAGAAAGCCCCCGAGCACCAGGGCCACCAGGGACGCGGTGAGTACGACGATCTCCACGCTCTTGCGCCCCGCCTCGCTCCAGTACACGTCGTCGAGGTGCAGGATCAGCGCGAACTCGTCCAGGACCAGGCCCGCGCCCAGGCCGAAGATCACGGCCGAGGCCAGCGAACCGAAGCTGTGCCGGCCCGCCGCGACGGCACCGAAGCCGCCGATGATCGTCAGGATGATGCCGGGCACGACGTGATGGATGTGCAGATCGCCGGCCTTCACGTTCCCGAACGGGCCTTTGCCCGCCCGGATCATCCGCGTGATGATCCGCGTCACCAGGAACGACAGGACGAAGGAGACCAGCGCGAGCAGCAGTGGCAGCTTCCCCGGTTCGAGGATGTTCCGGTACCACCAGTGATCCACGCCACGCCCTCCCTGCCTGTCCCGATATACGCCCGTTTCCTGACGTATGCGCAAATTTACGCGCGAGGGCGGCGGTTAGCCTGCCGCGGTGACTCAACAGGACCCCGCTCGTCTCCTTGATGGTGTGCGCTTCGCCTTCGGCACGCTCACCGTGCTGCCGGTACGGGTGGAGCGCTGGGACCGGGCGGCCGCGCGCGTCGGCATGCTGTGCGCGCCGCTCGCCGGCCTGGTCGTCGGCCTGTTCTCGGCCGCGCTCGGCGGGCTCCTTCTGCTCCTCGGCGCGGGCGCCCTGCTCGCCGCCGTCGCGACCACGGCGGTCCCCGCGCTGCTCACCCGGGCCCTGCATCTCGACGGGCTCGCGGACACGGCGGACGGCCTCGGCAGCGGCAAGCCGGCCGATGAAGCGCTGACGATCATGAAGCGTTCGGACATCGGCCCGTTCGGCGTCGTCACGCTGCTCTTCGCCCTGCTCGCCCAAGTCGCGGCCCTCTTCCAGCTGTACGAGGAGGGCGGCTGGGCCCACGGCGCGGTCGCCGCGGCCGTGGCCCATGTCTCGGGCCGCACGGCCCTGACGCTGGCCTCGCGCCCCGCCGTACCCGCCGCGCGCCCGGAGGGGCTCGGGGCGGCGGTGGCCGGAACGGTGCCGACGCGGTCGGCGGCCCTGGTCGCCGTGCTGGTCATCTGCCTTGCCGGTGGGGCGGGTTACGGCACCGCGGGCGTGCCGCACGGGGTGCTGGCGGTGGTGGGCGCGCTGCTGGTGGGCGAGCTGCTGCTGCGCAGGTGTGTGCGGCGGTTCGGGGGGATCACGGGGGATGTGTTCGGGGCGGTGGCGGAGACGGCGGTGACCGCGGCACTGGTCGCGTTCACGCTGGGCTGAGGCCCTCCGGATCGGAGGGCGACCCCCTCTCCGTAGTGGAAAAGCCCCGCGGCAGGCGCTCCACCAGCGCGCAAGCGTAGGCTCGGCACGGGACAACACCCCATAGACGCATAACGGAAGACGGAAGCGAGAACTCACCACAGTGACTGCTCTGACTCTCAGCACCGCCGCCGCGGCCGGCCTCAAGGCCGACGCGCTCGTCGTCGGAGTCGCCAAGGGCGACAAGGGCCCCGTCGTCGCTCCCGGCGCCGACGCCGTCGAGAAGGCCTTCGGCGGCAAGCTCGCCACCGTCCTCGAGACCCTCGGCGCCTCGGGCGGCGAGGGCGAGGTCACCAAGCTTCCCGCGCCGGACGGCGTGAAGGCCCCGCTCGTCCTGGCCGTCGGGCTCGGCGCGGTGCCCGAGAAGGGCGAGTCCTTCGACACCGAGACGCTGCGCTTCGCGGCCGGCGTGGCCGCCCGCGCGCTGTCCGGCACGAAGAAGGCCGCGTTCGCGCTGCCCGCCGAGAGTGCCGACGAGGTCGGGGCGATCGGCGAGGGCGTGCTGCTCGGCGCGTACTCCTTCGACGCGTACAAGGAGAACGGCTCCGCCCCGAAGTCCTCCGCCAAGAAGAACGGCAAGGGCCCGCTGGCCGAGGCCGTGATCCTCGGGACCAAGCCGCGCGACAAGGCCGCCAAGGCCGCGGTCGACCGCGCCACCGCCGTGGCCGAGGAACTCAACCGCGCCCGCGACCTGATCAACACCCCGCCGAACGACCTCGACCCGGAGGCCTTCGCCGCCGTGGCCACGGCCGCCGGCAAGGAGCACGGCATCAAGGTGCAGGTGCTCGACGAGAAGGCGCTCACCAAGGGCGGCTACGGCGGCATCCTCGGCGTCGGCGCGGGCTCGGACTCCCCGCCGCGCCTGGTGAAGCTCTCCTACACGCACGCCAAGGCCAAGAAGCACCTGGCCTTCGTGGGCAAGGGCATCACGTACGACTCGGGCGGCATCTCGCTGAAGCCGGCGGGTCACAACGAGACGATGAAGTGCGACATGTCCGGCGCTGCCGCCGTGCTCGCCGCCGTCGTCGCGGCCGCCCGGCTCGGCCTCGAGGTGAACGTCACCGGCTGGCTGGCGCTCGCCGAGAACATGCCGTCCGGCTCCGCCACCCGCCCCGGTGACGTGCTGCGCATGTACTCCGGCAAGACCGTCGAGGTCCTGAACACCGACGCCGAGGGCCGCCTGGTCCTGGCCGACGCGATCGCCAAGGCCTCCGAGGACAAGCCGGACGCGATCGTGGACGTCGCGACCCTGACCGGCGCGATGATGGTCGCGCTCGGCTCCCGCACGTTCGGGATCATGGCCAACGACGGCGCGTTCCGTACCTCCCTGTACGAGGTCGCCGAGGCGTCCGGCGAGCCGGCCTGGCCGATGCCGCCGCCCGAGCACCT